>PIVT01000742.1 GCA_003353845.1 Pseudomonadota bacterium
GTGAGGGCTGGTATGCTGGAGCTGTGCTGGCACTGGCTTCAGCAGAACTGCATCCACCTTTGCCAATCATCCAATGTGAGGTGGGTGCAATTCCTGTGTTGATGAAGCCATGTGAGAAGGAGTTGCCTCCAGATTGAGGACACTTGGCTGCCAAGTGTTCCTCACTTCCACATTTGTGGCACTTCATCACTTGTCCATCTTTGCCTCGGGGATTTCCTTTCCTGCCAAATCCTCCTTTGCCGGTGCTGTGGTTCCTCTTTCCTTTCCCTTTACCTCCAAGGAAGACACTCACATCGTCTTGGGTGTAGAAAGAGCCTCCAAAGGATCCTTTTCCTTTTCCTTTTCGGAAGCGCTTGAAGGTCCTTCGGAACTTGCGCACTGGCTTGCCGGTGAAGCGGCGCCATGTTTTCTTGGCGCGACGATACATCATGTAGATGTGATCAGCGGCTTGATCATTACTCATGCTAGAGATTCCTGGATCAGGAACGTTCTCTCTGCCTGAGTCTGATGAGGTGTCGCTGTCGGTACCGTTGTCGCTGTCTACTTGTGGCTGTGACATCTCTGGTTGTGCTGCAAGGTATGAATGACCTGGTTGTTGCTGGGAAGTGT
>PIVT01000225.1 GCA_003353845.1 Pseudomonadota bacterium
ACTAGTGGAAAAATTGATAAAACTAGAATCCAACACTTTACTTTTCCAAAATGGCCGTACTTTGGAGGTAGACCAGGGCTAGCTCCGACCGTGAGCATAGCACCCACACCGTGTAGCCCATGGCAAGTTGTTCTATAATCGCGGTGCGGGACGGTCAGTGCCTGCCTTTCAAAACACGTACAGTGGTTTATTTAATTTGTGTTCTCTCGGCGCACGCGGGAAGCTAAAGAGCGTTAAAAACGGTCCAAGTTAAGGTTCTCAACGTCTCGTGCTGCCCTAGCGAAGGAGCCATTATGCTCATGAAGAGACAAACCTGGTCCATTGTGGAGGCGAAGCCGCTCATTCGGTTCTGGTAATACTTCTGTTCAAACTTTCATGACTTGAATTGAGTCCCTGTTGCTTCTTTTTTCGGGACCGCTCAGCCCAATGCCCGTTCCTAGATGTCCCGTGCACCGTGAACTTCGTTGCCATGTAAACGTGCTAACGTTCTCATCGAGGAGAGTGCTTGCTCCACGTGGTTTTGCCAAAATGCGGCTGGCATTCATGTTCCGTGGACCAACCATGTCAGTTGGTTCGATTCTGAAAGCGCCATCAGCCATGGGGTCGGAAAACTATAGAACGGTATGCAGTTTTCTTAAAAAGAGGTATGCGACCAGCCAGCAGTGTCTCGATAATTGTACTCTTGCGCACTAATTTTTCTTTCCATGTGGTTTCAAAATTGAAGCTTGGTGCGGTTCAAGAATTCAATAGGTTCTTGTGCACTGCTTGCGCGTGCTGTGCCCTAAGAAGGTACCTGTACACCATTGCGTCATCTCCGAGAGCGCACGAGCGGTGTGCCCCGACTTGTAAGCGGTGTGGTTTGAAGTGGGGGTTGGGGCGCTCGCGGCGCGCGTCGAATCATGCGCGAGGTGGGTGTGGAAAGGCAAGCGCGACGCATTGCGCTTGGGCGTGGACGTGAGGGCCGTCTCTGTTTTTGTGCGCCCTGCGCCCTTGGCCCTTGGCCAACTCGAAATAGCCGCAGCTTCGCCACAGGCAGCGCACGTCTTGGGTATTGAATATTGTTAGCTCCTGCCTGTTGTCGCTTGTCGCGCGTGCGTGTCGCGACCCCGATTGCCGATTGCGAAGTACCCATACACGAAACACGAAACACAGTGGACACAGCGCGGGCCCGCCCTTACTTGGTGCGGGCTTCTCTTTGGTGTTGCTTGGGCCACATGGCTGCGCTCAGGTGCCATCGAAGTCGGCGGTTTATCGCCAGATCCAAGTTTTTAGGAAAAACTAAGCCCAGTTGATTTGCGTTCAGACAGGGCCCGCCACTTGTGAACGTTTGTGCTGCGGTACTGAGAGAACCCAACACCAAAGTGTATGGGGTCTGTGAGCAGCCCCGTGAGGGGCAAGAGACGAAGAAGGGAACGAAGGACAAAGGGCAGGTGGGTTCACCTCTGTGAGGCCGGGGCTATGCCCGTGTTGGAGTTAGCCTGGGCGTGTCGTCACTAACAACCAACATGCTTGGTGTTGTCGTGAGGAGCCCGGGAGGTGGGGAGTGCGAGTTGAAGATTCGAAGGTGACAGGTCAAATTCACGAAGGGGCCGAGCTGCAACCCACCAAGGGGCCGATCAGGATCCCGGCCGCCCTCTCGGCTCTCCGCCCCGTGCTGCTGCGCGACATGCGCAACAAAAGAATCCGGAGAGTCCGCCGAGAAAGAGCACCCGTCCATCGGGCAATGGATTGAGCCGCCGCAAAAAGGAGGAGGGGATTTCCGTGGCGACGATCGTCGTTTCGTCGGGCCCCTTGTCGAAACGACGCTCAAGAGGCGAGCCTCGTCGGACACCTAGAACTAGCCCGATTCGTTCATTGTGGGCGTTCAACGAGGCGATATTGTGATCACAAGACTTTTTTTGTGCTCAAGGTGGTACGTATCCGTCAAGATCTCAACACACACCGAAGCAAACAGGATTCTGAAGAAAGTACCTTGCAGTCATTTCAATTTGGCACTCTTCGCTCCCGAGCCTAGCCCGATCCGTCCATTGTGGTCCTTCGACGAGGCGATCCTGCGATTGGGAGGCATTTTTTCTGTTGGGTGTGTGTGCGTATCCGTGGAAAGCTCGATACTCCGGGAGGTCAGCGAGAATGTTGAAATAGTTCCTGAAACTTCGTCCAATTTGGCCCCCTATGACCTCGAGCCTGGCCCGATCCATTCTTTCTGGGCGTGTAACGAGGCGATTCTGTGATCACGAAGCGTTTTTTAGCCACGATTTGGGTGCGTATCCATCGAAATCTTGACACACCGAGAACCTACCGAGAATCTGAAGATAGTTCCTTGTAGTCCGTTCAATTTGGCCCCCAGCGCCCCAAGAGCTAGGTCATATGGTCCACCATAGCCCACGGGGTCCCCCAAACCTTGCCCAAACGCCAGAAAAGCTTTTGCCCCAGTGACCGATGGCGATGGATTCTAGTTTTATCAATTTTTCCACTAGGGTGTTTGGATCCGAATTTGTCGGTAAAGGG
>PIVT01000744.1 GCA_003353845.1 Pseudomonadota bacterium
CGCCTGGTAGCGTTCCTCGGCCCGTGCTTCCAGCACCCGTTGGGCTTCGGCCAGATTGACCAGTCGTTGCTGACGAAACGCGATTTCGTCAGCAATGTTCAACCCCGCTGGCAGAGCACGTTGGTCAACTTGCGCTCCCAACTCAAACAACTCCGCCACTTCTTTGGCCAAGATTTCTTCCAATTCCTTGGCCCGCTTGTAGCTCACCGCTTGGCTCTTGGATGCATCCGCGTGGATTTTGCTGCCATCCAGGCTAATGTTGCCCAATTCTAAGGCTCCCGTCTCCTGCGCGATGACCAACACTTGCACAAAGACCCCCTTGATCGCGCCCAGAAAACGCTTGCGAAAGGTCGCAATTGTATCGTGATCGGGATGCAAGCCCCCACTCAGGTAGCGAAACGGGATGCTCTCATACGTCGCGCGCTCGATTTTTCGACTGCTGAACACTCCTGTCGCATACCCATACACCAGCAGTCCCAGCAAGACCTCCGGCGCAAACGCTTCGCCCCCTTGCTCCGCATAGCCCGCGTAGAAGGCGCTCAAATCCAGTTGTGCGATGGTTTCAACAATGAAACGCGCCAGATGATTCGGGGCCAAACAGTC
>PIVT01000745.1 GCA_003353845.1 Pseudomonadota bacterium
TAGCTTTAAGCAGGAACCCTTGGACTTTCGGCGAGAGTGTCTCTCACACTCTTTGTCGCTACTCATGTCATCATTCTCACTAGTGATCTCTCCACCGGATCGCTCACGCGCCGGCTTCATCGAAAAGACTTGATCCTGCGCTACCGCCTATTCGGCTACTTGAGCGCTTACACGCACCAAATGACCGGCGGCAATATAGGATAAGTCTTATGTCACACTACGCTCTGCTACCATGCCTTACGGCATCCTAAGCTTCGGCTCATGGCTTGAGCCCCGTTACATCTTCGCCGCAGGACAACTTATTTAGACCAGTGAGCTGTTACGCTATCTTTAAAGGATGGCTGCTTCTAAGCCAACCTCCTGGTTGTTTTGGTCGTCCCACCTGCTTTCCCACTTAGCCATGAATTGGGGGCCTTAGCTGTAGGTCAGGGTTGTTTCCCTCTCCACTACGGACGTTAGCATCCGCAGTGTGTCTGCCATCTAGTACTCCCGGGTATTCGGAGTTTGGTTAGGATCAGTAAGCCTGTGGGGCCCCATTACCCATCCAGTGCTCTACCCCCCGGGGTATTCGGATGACGCTCTACCTAAATAGATTTCGCAGAG
>PIVT01000226.1 GCA_003353845.1 Pseudomonadota bacterium
ACCATGACGGCGTTGGAGACCTGTTCCAAGCAGTAGCGAGCGAGAGAGCTGGCCAGCATTGTCATCTCCAGGCGCCACCTAACAATCAGCTCGCAGCTGACAACGAACAGCGTCGTCCATTTGAGTTGTGGTAGCATTCTGGCGTCGGTCTTCTGTGGCTCAGCGTTGGCGGTCAGCGCTGTTCGTCGCAGCTGGAGACTGGGCGTTAGGCGGCGGCACAGGTGGGGGTTCATCCGGTAGCCCTATTGAGTCTCCGGTTTTTTCTTTTCTGTTCATTCTCGGGCCTTTCTTGGTGTTTGCTCAAGCCATGGCTCTCCATCGGGCTTTACTGAAATAGAATCATTTTCTTAAAGCGGCTTGCTTGAATCTTGGCAGGTCTACGACCGGTTGCTCGTTAGGGCAGGGCGCTTGTTTTGTGCCGCCGGGTCTTGGGGTGTCGCACTCATTCGGGCGTAGGCATTCTTGCTTCTCTTCCGTTTCGTTGTGTCGTCGGCGTTCGGGAGGCATTCGGGTGGAACCCGCAGTTGGGCCTCGGCGGCAATCCATCTCTTCTGGCTGCGGGCGTCTGGCCGTCTCCGGTGAGGCTTCCTCGATTCGTGGGTCGTATATTTCAGCGAATTCCCTTGCCAGGGTCTCTTTTTGCATACCGCCGCCTAACACTTATCAGGCCCCCGTTTGTCAATAGGCACACGACTCTCGTGCACCCGGTAATATCGGCTCCCGTGCTTTTCGAAGCGAGTTGAGTCTGCTCGATCTTCATCGCCTGACTTCGTTTCAGTTCTCTGGCACAGAGAAAAGATTCTGCACCAAACACTTATCGAGGCTCAGCTCTTGTTCCGGAAGCCCTCATCGAGAGGGGCTTTCGGAAGAAGAGTGCACGGTGGCATGCCGCCGTGCGTCCTAGAAACTCATCGGTTCCCTCATGCCGTCCCATTCAATAGGCACTGGCGACACGCCAAAGCAGAGCGTGCCACCCGTTAGTCGCGGGCTCGGGGGAGGAGCAGAAATCCCGAAAAATCGGTCAGACTCTCGCAAATGTTTTGGAGCGAGAGAGGGTGTCCAATCAATCGCTCGCGCTACCCGGTGCTCGTGTCCATGACGCCATGTTCGCCTTCGCGTGTTGCGAGGCAGATTTTGTGATCTTTTGTTCGGCATCTTGGTCGGACTCCACCGTTTGTGGCTCGAGTTAGGCGACAGGCTCACCCTCTCTCCTCCATCTTACGCTCTCAAGAAACGCTCGTGGTCAAAGACCCGTTTTCGCTTCAACATGAAGTAGGTGGCTCTCCCGATGCGGTGCGCGAGGATCGAGAGTGCCTTTCCCTTGCCGTGCTTTTTCGCGAGTCGCTCGACGAGTTTCTTGCCCTCCGGACTCTTGGCGATGAAGAGCACCGCAGCCTCGGAGAAGGCCCACTTGAGATGAGCATTGCCCATCTTGGCACCGCTGGTGCCTTTGATCTTTCCTCCGGATGAACTCTGGCACTTTACGAGTCGAGCATAGGAAGCAAAGTGTTGCACTCGGGCAAAGCGCTCGATGTTGTGGATCTCGTAAAGGATCGTGAGCCCCAGGATGCTTCCGATTCCAGGAACGGTCTTGAGTCGCTCGAGAGCATCGTGATCATGGGCTCGTGCTTGACGAAGTGCGGTGAGTTCGAGGTTCCGGATGACGACGTCGTAGTGCTCGATGAGTTCGAGATCGGCAGCAAGGTTCGTCTGGATGGCGACGTCATCGAAGGCCTCGGCAATGCCCTCGCGGTTCGACTTTGCTGCGATCCGCTTTCCTGGTGCGATGCAATTGTTCTGGTGGTGCGTGTTCTGGATGTGGGCGAGTAGCTGGCCTCGGTGTCTTACGAAGTGGGTACGTCTTCGGATGAGGTCGCGTGTGGCACGCATCTCGGCAGGGTAGACGTAGCTCTTTGGGATGAGCCCGCCCCTGAGAAGCGATGCGATCTTGCGGGAGTCGATCTTGTCGTTCTTGGCCTTGGCACCGTGGATGGCTTTCATGTAGAGGGCATGGCCGAGGACGAAGGCGATGTTCTCGCGGGCACAGAGATCTGCGAGCCAGTACCAGGTGAACATGCACTCGACGGCGACGACAAGGTCTTCGCGGTAAGGTGCGACCGCTCGGAGGAACCTCTCGGGCTCACAGCGGATGTTGCGGTGCAGGAGGGTCTCTCCGTTCGCGCTGAGGATGCAAATGTACATGGTCTTCGCGTGCAAATCGATCCCGCAGTAGTGTTGGTGCGTGTTGGTGTAATATCTCATGGCTCTCTCCTTGAACGGTTGCTTGTAGTGATCCAACCAAACTACCCCGGGTGGGGTAGGTCGAGGAGGGGGCCTGAATGAGGATCAATCAGCTCGCAGCTGATCCCAAACAGCGTCGTTCAATTTTGCTGCGGTATCATCTGGCGTCGGTCTTGGGTGCCGTAGCGCTGGCGGTCAGCGCTGTTCGGGCCAGCTGGAGACTGGGCGATAGGTGGAACTGAA
>PIVT01000227.1 GCA_003353845.1 Pseudomonadota bacterium
ACGCGCTCCGACAAGAAGGGCTCCAACTCCCAAAAGAGCTGGGTCGCGTTCGATGTCTACGCCTATGGCAGTTCGACCTTTAGCACCTCGGACATCAGTGAGAAGTGCAAGGCCAAGACCGACGTGAAGGCCGATAAGGACGAGAACATTACGCAGGTGACCTGGGATGCCAACTGCAAGCTCGACAGCGACGATTGGACCTCCCTCACGCAGTCCCAAGCGGAACGAATTGAGACCCTGTTCGGCAAGAAGGTCTTCAACGCCAAGAATGGCAAGATCAAGATCAAGGGTAAGGCCAAGGATAGTATCGGCGGCCAAGACGACTGAATCTCGGCCAGCGGAGGACCGCAGGGGCTTCGAATGAGTCCCCTATGATCCTCCAAGATCAAGATCAAGATATAGTCGCCAAGAGGCGTTCGGGCTTTACTGCCCGGACGCCTCTTTGGTTTGCTCCCTGCAAAGCTTGTTGGGGCCAGGACAATCCGATAGGTTGGGCAACTACTTAATACTGATGGAAGGAATATTGGATGACTCCAGGTAAGACACTCGCGAGTTTGCTTGTCGCTGTGGGACTCATGGCCGGGGGCGCAATCTTTGGGGCAACGGATGCATCCGCTGGATGGAACAACCCCGATCTTCTTCACATTGACAGGACTTTTTTCGATGACGAAGATTATCCCTACAACACGGCTTACATCATCCATTCGGGAAATCAAAACGCCGCTGATGGCAGCCTCTACGACGTCAACAATCAAGGGCCCGTATGGCTTTATTGGGACCTCTATGAGGCCGACAAGGTAACGCGCTCCCACAAGAAGGGTTCCAGTTCCCAAAAAAGCTGGGTGTTGCTCGGGGTCTACGCCTATGGCAGCTCGACCTTTAGCACCTCGGACGCCATTGAGAAGTGCAAGGGAAAGACCGACGTAAATGCCGCCAAGAACGGAGATATCACGCTGGTGACTTGGAGTGTCGACTGCAAGCTCGACACCGATGATTGGAACTCCCTCACGCAGTCCCAAGCGGAGCGACTTGAGACCCTGTTCGGCAAGAAGGTCTTCAACACCAAGAATGGCAGGGTTAAAATCAAGGGCAAGTCTAAGAATAACGGGGCCTGAGTCTCTTCCAATAGGGAATAAGTATCCAAGAGGCGTTCGGGCTTTGCTGCCCGGACGCCTCTTTGGCTTTGGGGTCGATTCTTTTCAATAGACACCAATGTCTTATCCCTGCTAACACCCATTCGATTCCAACTCCCTGTACTAATTTCATAACTGCCTCTTCCAGTCAGTTTGACGATCTCTCGTGCATCCCTGCGTAGTTACACTCGCAAACAGCGCAGGGTTGAGGTGATCTTGGAGATACAGCTTCCATTAATTTGCACCCTAGGACTCTTGTTGAGGCCAGGAGAATCCGATAGTTTGAGCGCTCACCAATTATTGTAAGTGTTGAGTCACTTTGACCACGAGCTTGATTCCAGCAGGCTTCTGCGGAATATGGAATCGGGTTCGACAAACGAAATAATCGATGGAAGGAACATTGAATGACTTTAGGTAAGACACTCGCGAGTTTGCTTGTGGCTGTGGGACTCATGGCCGGGGGCGCAATCTTTGGGGCAACGGATGCATCCGCTGGCTGGAACAACCCCGATCTTCTCGACGTCGCCAGTACTTTTTATGATGACGACGATTATTCCTACAACGGGGCGTTCATCTCCCATTCGGGTGATCAGAACGAAGCCAACGGCGGGATCTACGACGTCAACAATCAAGGACCCGTTTGGATCTGGTGGGACCTCTACGAGGCCGACAAGGTGACGCGCTCCGACAAGAAGGGCTCCAACTCCCAGAAGAGCTGGGTCGCATTCGGCGTCACCGCCTATGGCACTTCGACCTTTACCACCTCGGACATCGGTGAGAAGTGCAAGGCCAAGACGGACGTGAAGGCCGACAAGGAAGGGGACCTTACGCAGGTGACCTGGAGTGCCGACTGCAAACTCGACAGCGACGATTGGAGCTCCCTCACGGAGTCCCAAGCGGAGCGACTGGAGACCTTGTTCGGCAAGAAGGTCTTCAACTCCAAGAGTGGCAAGATCAAGATCAAGGGTAAGGCCAAAGAGACTCTCGATGCACCCACCTGATTCTCTGCCATCGGAGAATCGCCAAGGACTGTGAATAGGTCCAAGACGATTCTCGGAAAATAGATACCCAAGAGGCGTTCGGGCTTTGCTGCCCGGACGCCTCTTTGGGTTGCTCCCTGCAAAGCTTGTTCGGGCGGGGATATTCCGATAGGTTGAGCGACTACTTAATACTACTGATGGAAGGAATATTGAATGACTTTAGGTAAGACACTCGCGAGTTTGCTTGTGGCTGTGGGACTCATGGCCGGGGGCGCAATCTTTGGGGCGACGGATGCATCCGCTGGATGGAACAACCCCGATCTTCTCGACGTCGACAGTACTTTTTGGGATGACGACGATTACTCCAA
>PIVT01000098.1 GCA_003353845.1 Pseudomonadota bacterium
GAGGGTGGCAAGTCGGAGTTGATGGACCTGCTCATTGCTTACAAGTGGACGGAAATGTTTGGCGGCTTCGACCGTGATCCGGCCACCATCGAGTGGGAAGAGGGCCCCATGGATATGGCCTAGCCCGGGCTAGGGTCTACTCTTCGATGGAAGGTTGGGTCAAGATTGGCCAGAACAAAATAGCGTAGAGAGCAAAGCCCGCCGACCAACTCAGACCTCCGGAGATCGTCCAAAACTTATAGAACTGAGGTAGCAGTGCGGGTCCGAAGACACGGATCAATCCGCCTCCAATCACCAAGAGGTACGTGGTGGTCATGAGTGGAGTCGCCTTGATGGGGTGCCCCGTATGGCCCAGCGCGGCGCGGGTCATGAAGGCCAGGGTCATGGTGCCAATGGCGCCCGCTGTAAAGGCGTGCAGGGCGATGGTGCTGGGGATCGCGTGGGTTAAGTAGGCCGTGGCCATGGCCAGAAAGCCGACAACCAGCCATGCCTGGCCGACGTGTAGGATCAGTACAATGGGATTGTCAAAGGCGTGATGCGCTTGCCAGCCGTGAGCGCGAACCAAGAGCAGGATTGTTGTCAGCAGTGCGGAAACGCCCACTACGATTTCAAGTGTCGAGTTGAAACTCCCTAACGGTGTGATCAGAATCAGCTCCAAGAAGAAGGTGATCAGCATGGCGACCACAGCCGCCTGGGCTGTCTTGGGCATGATTTTTACTTCGTAAGGCAGTCCGGCCATGCGAAACGAGTTGCGCGTAAAGACGGGAACCACACGCCCCCCGACAACCGCCACCAGAATCAGAATGCAATCGACGGCGAGAACAAAGCCCAGTCGGGGAGATCCGATGGGGAGGCCCACGAACAGGAGGTGACTGTGCAGGTTCCCAAGCCATAAGAGGAGCAGCAGTATGGGAAACCCGAAATTGCGTCGGTTGCCTGCCTTGAAAATAGCCGGGCCGGTGACGTAGAGAAGTACGGGGAGATAGAGCAGGTCTACGAGCGCAACCAAGGGGAGGGGCAAGAAACCGTTGGCTAGCATGACGAAGCGTCCCAAGCCCCATAGGAGCACCAGCAAGAGCAGGGGGGTGCCACGCACTCGGTTGGTCTGAGTCCAGCCCGGGACTGCCGTCAAGAGAAAGCCCGTCACAATGGCGATGGCAAAACCAAAGATCATTTCATGTGCGTGTAGCCAGGCGGGCGGCCAGGCGGAGGCGGGCAATCGGATCCCTTTGAGTACGCAGACCCAAATTCCCAACACTACGGCGGCGTACGCTCCACCGAAGAGGAAGAAAGGACGAAGGGCTTGGCTTAGAAAGACGGAGAGTTTTAGCTGAGGCACGAGAGTCTACTTTTTTATAGAGAGGTTTGTGGATCTACCGAGCCCGTACTGCGCTGGGAAGACGCCCGGAAGAATAGGCGGGTAGTGCTGTGCATTCAACGCGGAAGCGAACCCTCGCTCACGCGCTGAGGGGAGACGCCTTTCTGCAAGGGCGAATTCTTGAGCAGGCTTGGTGAGTGGATGGCGCTGTCCGGGAATTGAGTGCGATTGATAAGAAAATCCGCTCCATGGTACGAGCGGCGATCGACGAGCACTCTCGACTGGACGGGTTGGGCCATCTGCTCGCGCGCCTCCAGGTAACAAAGGTGGCGATAGTGCGTCATCCAAGCAAAAGCAAAGGTGGCGAGCCCGAAGCCTGTCAGCAGGGTAAGCCAAAGTAGTAAAACGAGATCAAAAAGTTCGATTACCATATTGTGTTCCCATCACCGGCTTGACCGCTAGGACTCGTGCTCCTTACTCAAGAAGTCGAATCAAATCGAAAAGAGAGACCAATCCCACCAACTTCTCGTCGTTCAAGACAAGGACTCGATGAATGTGGTGCTTGCGTACCAAAGCGGCGATCTCTTTGACGGGAGCGTCGGGAGTCACGGAGATCACATTATTTGTCATGACCTCGGAGACCATGCGTCGTCCCAGGCGATCTTGGAAATCTTCGATTTCTGACAGGCCTTCGCTGCGCACCCAGTTGTCGTAGTTGTGGAAGTAATACGATTCATCCAACCCGGGATCGGTTTCTTCTTCAATAGCGCGAAGGAGATCGCGAATACTCACGACGCCAACGAGACGATCGCCATCTCCAACCACTGGCGCACCGCTGATCTCCTTCTCAACGAAGACCTGATACACGTCCGTCAGCCGATCCTCATAATCGACTGTCGTTACATCCGTAGACATGATGTCCTTTGCGGTTTTCGTCATTTCGATCGCTCTCCTTCTACTACATTACGTTCCGCCGAGGTCTCACTTTGTCTTACTATTGGTAGCGGATTATTGTTTTGATCCTAGCAGCAGGCGACTGCCGTGCGCCGCGGCGTGTTGTCGCGCGCTTAGAGGCTCTTGTCAACCCGGCTCGATTTTATCCTACAGGAGTGCGACAATTGGTCACCTTGACCGAAGTAGGCCAAGAGTCGAACCTGTGACCATCACTGTTTTCTATCGCTGTTTTCAGGGAGTCCCCACATGTTTCGAATCGCTGTTACCTGGTCGTTAGCGGGCTTGATTCTCGCTCTTTCGGCGGGGTTTGTATCGGCCGAGGGGATCGGATCCAGGGTTTTTGTTGTCGAGCGCGCCTCGGGCACGCTGGCCGTCTACGATTACATGGAGCGGAAACTGCTGCCGGATCGCATCGGTGATCTGGGAAATTTGCGACACGCCACCATGGTTTTCTCGCCAGACCTTCGGTACGGCTATTTGTCCAGCCGCCAGGGCAAGGTTTCGCGCATTGATTTAGAGACGCTGAAAAATGCGGGTGCCATCTTCACTTCCGAAAATTCAATCGACAATGCCATCAGCCATGATGGTCGTTATATCGCCACGGCCGAGTACCACCCAGGTGGCGTCAGCATCCTGGATGCAGCCAGCCTGAAATTGGTGAAACGCATCAATGCTGTGGTGGAGCGGGACGGCAACAAGTTCGTGTCTCGTGTGACCGGCATGGTGGATGCCCCGGGCAACCGCTTCGTTTGTGTCCTCATCGAAGGGGCTGAAATCTGGATTATTGATTCCACGGATGGGAAGTTCACGGTGGAGCATCGCATCCCTACCTCCACAGACATGCCCTATGACGCGATGATTACCCCCGATGGGCGATATTACGTCGTCGGCCACATGAAATCCGATCATGTGACTGTGCTGGATTTGAACCACCCCGAGCAAGGTGTCAAAGAGATCTCCCTTCGAGATCCCAAGAAAACTTATGAAGAGGGTGTGCCGGTCAAACTTCCGCACATGGCTTCCTGGGCAGTTAGCGGGAAATGGATCTTTGTTCCCCTGGTCGGAGAGGAGCGCGTAGCGGTACTGGATCGTGAGACCTGGAAATTTGTACAGTCCATCCCCGTACTCGGTCATCCTGTTTATACGGTAGGCTCTCCCAATCAGCAGGAACTCTGGGTGAGCTTTTCGGGAGAGGACGTAGATCGCTTCGTGCAGGTCATCGATACCGAGACCCTGAAGGTGAAAAAGACTCTTGAGGTGGGCACGCGGATTTATCACATGGACTTTACGCCGCGTGGTGCCCATGTTTTGGTTTCGGCCAACGGCGATAATAAATTGGTTCTGGTGAACGCTACGACCTATGAAATCGAGGATGAGCAAACCGTGAACTCACCCTCTGGAATCTTTGGTGTGTGGAGAGCGTTTCGCATCGGACTTTAAAGCACCGAACAGCGATGTTGTGATTTGAGGGCAAGATGAGCCTGACAGAAGAGCAGGAAAATATTTTGGCGAAGACCATGCAGAAGGGAGTCCCTTTTGCAGAGGAACCTTTTGCTGAGATCGCTCGCTCCTTGAAACTGTCCGAGGAAGATGTGTTGGCTCAACTTCGGGCCTGGACGGAAGATGGTAAGTTGAGAGAGATCTCGGCCGTGCTCGAAGGCAGTGTGCTGGGATACGAGAGTGCCTTGGTGGCGGCCAAAGTGCCAGAAGCAGAGCTCGTCCGCGTGGCCACGATTTTAAACGGCCACCCCACAGTGACGCACAACTACGAGCGCAGTCATGATTTCAATCTCTGGTTCACCATCGCGATGCCGGAACAGATCGGTATCGATGCCGTGATTGAGGCCTTGGTGAAACTGACAGGGATTAAAGAGATGTACCCCTTGCGACGGACAGTGACCTTCAAGATCGGTGTCAACTTCGATTTGAAATCACGCAAGAGCGACACTGAAAAAAGCGCTATAAAAGAAACCCGGAAAATTGAAGTGAGCGATCAGGACGCCGCTTGCTTCCGTGTTTTGCAGATCCCCTTGCCGCTATCCCCTCGACCCTTTCGAGAGTTGGCGGAAAAGGCGGGTGTGAGTGAGGTGGAACTGCTGGCCTTTGCCAAACAACACCACGGCAACGCCATACGGCGCTACGTCGCGACCTTCCGACATCGGAAGTTGGGCGTGCGCGGGAACGGTATGGCCGTGTGGAACGTGCCTGAGGATCGCATGGAGGAAGTCGGGCTGGCCCTGGCAGGAGCGGCAGAGGTGAGTCACTGTTACGCGCGCGAATGCGTGGATGGCTTTCCTTTTAATGTCTATAGCATGATTCACGGCCCGGATCGCGACAGTTGTCTCGAAGTCGCAGGTCGAGAATCTGAGCGCTTTGGCATAGAGGACTACACTGTTTTGTTTAGTACGAGAGAGTTCAAGAAAGTACGTCTTCGATATTTCTTGCCCGAATTGGATAAATGGTGGTCCGACAATGGACCCCTGGAGAAGCTGGCATGACTGGATTCATTTCGTTTGTAGGTGCGGGCCCCGGCGATCCTGATTTGATCACCGTGCGCGGCCTTCGCGCCTTGCAGAATGCCGATGTGGTTTTGTATGACAACCTCGTGGAGCTCAGCGCGCTAGAGGGTATCCATGCAGAGCTGATCTATGTCGGTAAGGCGAGTGGTCATCACAGTCTCCCCCAAGAAGAAATCAACGCCTTGCTCTGCGAGCAGGCCTTGGCTGGGAAACGCGTCGTTCGATTCAAGGGAGGCGACCCTTCGGTATTCGGGCGCGTGGGCGAGGAAGCCCTGTACGTCGCTTCCAAGGGCATCCCCTTCGAGATCGTCCCCGGCATCACCAGTTCCATTGCGGGCCCCATGTATGCCGGGATCCCCGTAACGCATCGCGGGATTGCCGATAATTTTGTCGTCGTGACAGCGCATCGCAACATGGATGAGTCTGAGTTCTCGATTCCCGTCTTTAATTCGAAGACGACCCTGGTGCTGATGATGGCTCGTGGAACCATTGAGCTGTGGCAGAAGCAGTTATTGGAGAAGGGTTATCCCAAGCACCATCCCATTGCCCTGGTGACCTCGGCCACCAGTTCGAAACAACAAGTGGTAGTGACAACGGTGGAGAACGTGGTTAAGGATGCTGAGTTTTACAATGTTGGAATGCCTACACTCGCGGTGGCAGGCAACGTCGTGACCCTGCGCGAGAAGCTGCAATGGTTCAAAGGTGAAGTTTAATTGTTGAATCTGTTGAGTTTGGAATGGGCGGTAGAAGTTTATTTCCGTCCGAACTCAACGGTTTCTTTAGCTTTTTAAGGTGTGGAAAAATATAGGTCTATTGAGGTGAAATTAGTGCGTCCAATTGCCACATCGACGTCTATTGATGGATGATTGAGGGATAAAGTAAGCACTCGATACACAATTGATTTTGATCGACTTTTCGGAGGAATTCCTATGTCTCGTTATTTCATACTCCTGACAGTTCTGTCGGTGCTCGGTGCATCGGGAATGGCAGGTGCGGCTGGTGTGCCAAAGCTTTCTACTGAGGACTACGACCGTGCAACGGGTATTTACTTTGACCGATGTTCCGGTTGCCACGGCATGCTTCGCAAAGGAGCCACAGGTCCCAAGATTACTGACGAAGCCATGTTGAAGCAGAGCTTGCCTGAGTTGGAAGAAACGATTTTTGATGGTACAGATGCAGGTATGCCCGGTTGGGGCCGTACCGGTGACATGACCAAGGAAGAGACAGCGCTTGTCGCGAAGTTTCTTCAGAACACACCTCCCGTGCCCCCCGAATGGCATCTAGCTGACATCAAGGCAAGCCATAACCTGATTACGGAAGTTTCCAAGCGACCAACGAAGCCCGAGCACAAACGAGACCTGGGCAATCAGTTTGGTGTCATTCTTCGCGATGCGGGTAAAGGTGCCATCATTGACGGCGACACCAAAGAGGTCGTGAGTGTTGTGGACACTGGCTTCGCCGTTCACATCTTCCGCGCTTCGGCTACAGGTCGCTACTTCTATACGGTAGGTCGTGATGGTGTCGTGAACATGATCGATCTGTTCCAAAAGAAGCCTTCAGTGGTTGCTACCGTGCGCGCCTGTCTGGATGCTCGATCCGTCGACGTTTCCAAGTACAAGGGCTTCGAAGACAAGTATGCGGTTGTCGGTTGCTACTGGCCGCCCCAGATGGTTGTCTTGGATGGACCTACACTGGAGCCCCTCAAGGTTATCTCGACGCGTTCCAATACCTATGACACTGGCGAGTACCATCCCGAGCCTCGCGTTGCAACCATCGTTGCATCACATCACAAGCCTGAGTGGGTTGTGGCCGTCAAGGAGACGGGAATGGTGGTCTTGGTCGATTACTCTGACTTGGAGAACCTGAAGATGACTTGGATCGAGACCGAGCGCTTCTTGCACGACGGTGGGTTTGACGCGACGGGCCGCTACTTGCTCATCGCCGCCAACGCACGAGATCAGATGGTTGTTGTCGACACCAAGGAAGGCAAGTTCGTCACGAAGTTTGAGACGGGCACGAAGCCTCATCCTGGTCGCGGTGCTAACTGGGTAGATCCCGAGTACGGCCCCGTGAATGCCACGACTCACCTGGGCGAAGGCAAGATCACCGTCTACGGTGCCGATCCCGAGAAGCACAAAGAGCATGCTTGGAAGGTGGTGCGTGAAGCGGAGACCAACGGACCGGGTCTGTTCTTGAAGACTCATCCCAACTCGAAGCATGTTTGGACGGATGCCACCATCAGTAAGGAAGAAGGCGTCAACCAGACGGTGTGTGTGTTTAACATCGACGACTTCGATGCTGGTTGTAAGACCATCCAGGTGGCAGATTACGGAAAGATCGTTCACTTTGAATACAATAAGGCTGGCGATGAAGTCTGGGTCTCAGTTTGGGACAAGAAAGGCCAGTTGGTCGTTTACGACGACAAGACACTTGAAGTGAAGACGCGAATCACAGGTGATTGGCTAGATTCACCGACGGGGAAGTGGAACGTTCACAACACCGTAGAAGATATTTACTAGTAAGAAGAAGGGAGCAGCAAAATGCGAAAAATTCTGTTCTTCGTAGCGCTGCTCGTTGCCCCGGTGGTCTTGATGGCCACCGGGGCTTCTTCGAACGGCTCTTCAGTGTCAGTGCCTGGTGAAAACGGGCATAAATTTGCGGGCCACAAGAAGTGTAAGACTTGCCACAAGAAAGAAGAGATCGGTAATCAGTACAAAGTCTGGCAGGAATCCAAGCATGCCTCAGCCTTCGAGACGCTAGCCTCAGAGAAGGCGAAGGAATGGGCGGCTGAAAAAGGGATTGCTGATCCGCAGACGGATGAAAAATGCGTGAAGTGCCATGTCACAGCCTATGGAATCCCCGTGGAATTGCAGGCTAAAACGTTCGCTGCAACTGCTAACGCTGGTGTGCAATGTGAGTCCTGCCACGGTGCTGGCTATGATTTTAAAAAGAAAAAGATCATGGCTGATCGCGATACTGCGGTAAGTAAGGGATTGATCATTCCCGAGGAAGAACATTGCCGTGCCTGCCACAACGATGAAAGCCCCGCCTGGGATCCGGCTCGCTATACAACGGAAGCCGGAGCAAAAGTTGGTTTTGATTTCGAGCAGGCGAAAGAGAAGATTGCTCACCCTGTACCAGAGGGGTACGATCCCTTCGCAAATGACGATTAGTCCTTTGCGCTAGTACGTTCGGTAGTGGGCTCCGAACTCCCCGGGAAGGCGGCCTGAGTTGATATGACAGCGAAAGAACAAGGAGAAGGAAGCGCGGGAGAATACCATCCGCCTTCGAACCAGCTTGGGACGTGGGTTGTACTCGGTGCCGCATTCCTGATGGTGCTGAGTCTCTTCTCGGTTCGCATGTCACAAGACCCCAACTCCTCGCGTGATTACCCCAGTCGCACCCTCCCGCCAGGCCCACCGGCGTCCCTGATGGCAGAGCCAGAAATGGATGAGGACTACTGGCCCTGCAGTGATTGCCATGAGGGGGAGGTCACGAATTTCAAAGTGCGCGAAATGACAGAAGAGCATGAAAATCGCGCAGAATTCTCTCATGGCACCAATTGGTGTCTCGACTGTCACGATGCGAAGGATCGGGACAGTTTGCACTTATCCAACGGAGAACTCGTGAGCTTCGACGAGACATGGAGGCTGTGTACGCAATGCCATAGCAATAAGTTGGCTGACTGGCGTGCGGGTGTACATGGGAAGCAAACGGGGCACTGGCGAGGTAAGAAGGAATATTGGAGCTGTATCGCGTGCCATGATCCACACAATATCACCCCAGCCTTCAAGCCCATCGAAGGGAAGCCGCGCCCCCGCTGCCCCGATGAATTAACTGTTGATGGAAATCAGTGGAACAAAGATATGTGTCGGTCTATAAGTAAAGGGCACGCTACCCATGAAGCCCGGGATCCTGAGCAGGGTGAGAAGGAGGATGGCCATGGGCAAGAAGAATGATCGCGAAGAGCGCGGTGGGACGCGTCGAGATTTCTTGAAGCTGGCCGCGACGGGTGCGGCGGCCGTGAGCATGGCAGCGCCGCAAGCGGCCGAGGCACTTGAGTTCGATCTCGAAACGTTTTTGCAAAAGCATTTCCGCAGGATGAGTGATGAGGAACTCGAGGCGTTGATTCAGCGTCTCGAGCGGAAGTATGAACAAAAATACGGGAAAGAATTTAACGTAAAGGCCACTGGCCCCGTTGATGATGTGCTCTTCGGCTATGGGCTGGATGTTTCTCGCTGTATCGGCTGTCGACGCTGCGTACACGCCTGTGTGGAAGAGAATAACCAGTCCCGTGACCCCGAAATTCATTGGATTCGTGTACTGGAATTTGAGCGTGAGGCGGTTGTGCGTGGCGTGAATCTCGAAGAAGGGGATGCCTACTTCGAGAACCCTGTGCAGCCGGCACCGGGAAAGATGTATCTCCCCATCGCGTGCATGCACTGCGAAGAATCACCCTGTACCAATGTGTGCCCGACGGGCGCGACTTGGGAAGAACCCGATGGGATCGTGGCCATCGACTACGATTGGTGCATCGGTTGTCGCTACTGCATTGCCGCTTGTCCTTATGGCGCCAGGCACTTCAATTGGAGTGAACCCACGCTTTCGGCGGAAGAGATCAACCCAGATATTCACATCATCGGCAACAAGCCACGCACGAAAGGTGTCGTGGAGAAGTGCCACTGGTGCATGCAGCGAGTGCGCGATGGACGCTACCCGGCTTGCTTGGAGGCTTGTCCGGTGGGCGCGCGCAAGTTTGGAAATATGCTCGATCCCGAATCTGAAATCCGATACGTGATGGAGAACAAGCGAACCTTCGTCCTCAAATCTGAACTCGGCACCAAGCCGAAGTTCTTCTACTTTTTCTAAGGAGCTGAGCGATGAAAGACCTACTGCTCGGATTCTTGAAGTTCACGATCGGGAGCGCGCTCGTTGTTTCGCGTGGTGGCAAGAGTTATTTCGCTTGGATCGCTTTTCTTCTATTGATCATCGCCGTAGGCGTGACGGCTTATGCCGATCAACTGGCGCAAGGTCTGATCGCAAGCAATATGCGCGATCAGGTCTCCTGGGGTTTCTATATCGGGAATTTCGCGTTTATGGTCGGTGTGGCTGCGGCTGCCGTCGTCTTGGTCATACCCGCCTATATCTATAACTGGGGCCCCATCAAGGATGTGGTCTTGCTCGGTGAACTCCTGGCCGTTGCGGCCGTGGTGATGTGCATCTTGTTTGTCACGGTGGATGTCGGTCGTCCTGAAATGATCTGGCATATGATGCCCATCGTGGGGACGCCAAACTTCCCGTACTCCATGCTGATCTGGGATGTGTTGGTGTTGAACCTCTACCTCATCGTCAACCTTGTTGTGGTCACCTACCTGGTTTATATGGGGTACGAGGGCAAGAAGTATAATTCTGCTTTTGTGTTGCCCATCGTATTCTTGTCGAT
>PIVT01000228.1 GCA_003353845.1 Pseudomonadota bacterium
TTCGGCTGATACAGCCTCACGATGTAGTTCCATCCCGGTACGATGGGCAGGAAGTTGGGCTGCTTGGGATCACCCCCGAAGTGGATGGTAATACTTCCGTCTTCGCTCTTCTTTGTAGTAACGTTGTTAAAGGAGTATGCGTTGTACTTGTTGACCGGCATCCAGCCCTCGCCGTCGTAGAGTGTCACAGACCAGAAGGCGTGCACCGGCACGTCTTTGACAGTTAGAATGTAGGGTGTCTTGCCGTCGTTCTTTTTGGGGACCACATTCACGTACGCGGCTGACTCTGCCGGCAGCCCGCCCCAGCCAAGTGCGGCACCCAGCAACCAATAGACCGGATCCAACTCCTCTTTCCTGCCGAACATTTTGGAAGTATCCGTGACTGTAGAGGCGACCACATTGATTGTGTCTCGCATCCGCTCCACCTGGTCCCTCTTCCAGTTGGGCACTTCAAACTTTCCTATATCAGCCTGCTTGACGCCGACCGCATCCTGGAACCGATACGCCGCCTTCATATCTTTCTCATCGTTCGGACCCATGAACGTTCGAATGACCAGGAAAACATATCGCGTGCCGACCTTGTCTCCTGTCAGGGTGACTGTCTTGGGACTGTAGGCAGCCGCAAGCGAATGATCCTGATTTACGACCATCAGGGACTGATAGCGCCCCTTGGTATCCGGAAGCGTGATCGTGAGCGGAGACGTCAGATCAAACACACCAAATGAGTAAAGTGTGTCCCGGTTGCCCCGAACGGTAACCTGGTTATCTACATCGTAGGGCTTGCGGCTATGGGTGAACTTTCCAAAGCAGTCGAGCTTCTCGATATAGCCTTTCATCTGAAAGTCCGATTCCGCACGGACATAGTTTATAGCGGTAACCTGATCTGGATTCGCGGCTAAGGTTGGGGCGACGGCAACGATTGAAATCCCTGTTATTAACAGAGCTTGTAGTGTTATTAGTAAAATCGATTGCGTGCTCATAATTAATTCTCCTTTAAAAATTTCTGACTCATTCAACCAGTTCGATCTCACCTGGACGCCAGGTTTTCTCGATCCAGGGTTCGAGCGGACAATAAAGTCGCAAGGCCAAAAACCAGCCTTTGCCCGGAACTGTTTAAAGCCAGTTATTCTCATAGCCTTCAGGTGGTTTCGGCGCGAAGTAAATGTCGTAAGAGCCGTCTTCATTTTGCTTGAGGCCTTTGGTCTGGCTGCCGACGGTCGGGAAAGCCTGACTCGTCTGAAGCATCGAGCGGGTTTGGTTGTCATAGATCGTCAACGCCCAGAAGTCCTTGGCAGGCGGATTGGCGGGAATGTGCAGCTTGTAGGTCTTGGATCCGTCGAAGGGCTGCTTTTTGGAGTCGACGTACGCGAGGCCGTAGTCCGAGCCAACGCCGGCAATGGTAACGGCCATGGCTGGCGTCACAGCAGTGTAAGGATAGTGGAACGTGACCCGGGCATCGGAGTTCATGGTCTTGCCGTCCGGACCATTGAAGAACACATTCTTGTCCACCCACCCCATCATCCAGGCGCTGTTCTCGCCGGGATAGACCTCGATGCCTTTCATCGTTCCATCAACACGCGGATACCAGACGTTCGAGCGCGCCGCGGCGTTGGCGATCTTAACCGCGTCGCTCAGGATCTTCTTCATGCGCTCGTCGGGCTCGAACGGCTTGCCCTTTTCCATGCCGATGGAGGCAAACAGGCCGCGGATCTCGGGATCCAGCATGTCCAGCGGTTCCTTCTGGATCACCTTGTTGAGGTGCTCGTAGAAGG
This sequence comes from Pseudomonadota bacterium, assembly GCA_003353845.1. Lineage (GTDB taxonomy): Bacteria > Myxococcota_A > UBA9160 > UBA9160 > JADFDR01 > GLO-12. The sequence continues at coordinate 1,773 of PIVT01000228.1, forward strand.
TGTAGTCGTTGGCGTGGATGGTATTGAACGCCTTGCCGGAGCCGCTGATGAACTCCATCTTCGGCGGGTTGTCCTTGCTGGCGAGCGGATAGATGCGCAAGTTGTCTGTCACGTTCTTGGTAGCCACCTCGAGGCCCTCCGCAATGGAGGCCCGCATGAAGACCCACACGTCATAGGTCCTCGGCCTCAGCACGAAGTAACCCGCCGGCACTTCGCCTTCATAGCCGGGCGGGAGGACGAGGTACTTGCCGCCCTGGCCCTTGTCCGGGCCCGCGGGACCCACGTCCTGGACGTATCGGAACCAGGCATCGTTGAAGGCGCCGAGCATACCCGCCGGCGCCTCGAGGACCGTCGGACCATCCCGCTCGAGATCGAGGTTCGGAAAGATATACAGGGTCGAGGTATTGGCGGTCAGGTAGAGCGACTGGGAATCCATCAGCTTATCGAAAATGAGGACCTGATGACATTCCACCGCGCCCTGGCTGTGAGCACCTTTAATGAGCCCCTGCAGGGAGGCGCCCGGCATGCCCTTGAGAAACGCTTCCACACCGCGCATGGTATCGAGATAGTCATAGACCCTGTCTGCCGTTTCGGGATAAGGCGCTCCATCAAGAAAATTGAGTGTGCCGATTGAAGTTTCGACCTGATCCGGCGTCGAAATCGATCCCAGAATTTCCTTGCTGACTTGCGCGCCAATCGGCAAGC
>PIVT01000031.1 GCA_003353845.1 Pseudomonadota bacterium
GTGAGCTTTATACGTTATGTGTCAATCTCAGATCTTTTGGTTTTAATGGCTTTGCTTCTTTCAGGCGGGTCATCTTTTTCAGGTTAGTTTCTGGTCTCAAACACGGGTTCTTGTCTCGTGCTCGTTCCGGTCTGGCAGTTGGGTCTACGGTGCGTGCTTTGGGTGTTTTCTCCCTTCGAACATTCCTGCTCTGGTGGTCGTTTCAGGCACCCTTTGTCCAAAAATATTGTGTTTTGAGCCGCTGACCGGTTTTTCAAGGCCTCTTTGGTTCGGGCAGGGTGGTTTTTAGTGCTTGGGTGGGTTTCAAGTCGCCCCAGCGCGTCTTTTTTGGTTGGTTCAGTGCCCCTTTCTTGGCGGTGCATGCCACATAACAACACGCTGCAGTGGACACGGGAACACGTCAGTTCTAATTGTGCTTCGCAAATGTTGTAGTATTCTCAATTCAAGGTGCGGCGCGGGGCCGTGCCACTGAGCTTTATCGTTAGACGTCACTCGATCTTTCTTGGTACAGAAATTGACGATTCCGAATCAAATACTGACTTTGACCACAGTTTTTTTCTGCGCGTTCGTCTTTTCCTCAAGTATATCTCTTGCCGAGACCAAAGCAGACTCTGTAGTTGTCAACAAAGCCGCACGGGAACTTCTTCTCTATAACGGGGAAGATCTCCTCAAGAAATATAAAGTTGCTCTAGGAGACAATCCAATCGGTCACAAAGAGCAGGAAGGGGACGAGCGTACTCCCGAAGGTAGCTATGTCATTGACTACCGGAATCCAAAGAGCCGCTTTTTTCTTTCCCTTCATATCACCTATCCAAATGAGCAAGACAAGGAGAAGGCTAGGCAGGCCGGAGTGTCCCCAGGAGGGGATATCTTTATCCATGGGTTGGGTAAGGGGTTTGGGTGGCTAGGGCATCAACATCTCCGCTCGGACTGGACAGATGGTTGCATTGCCGTCACAAACGAGGAAATCCAGGAGATTTGGGATCTTGTTCCCAACGGCACACCAATCCAACTCAATCCTTAGTGCGTTCATGCCGTCTAACAACGCGCTGCACACGGGCCCGGGAACACGTCAGGCTAAATCGTGCGTCGCGAGTGTGCTAGCTTTATTGAAACTACGGGGTGGCGCGGGGCCGGTCCGGTGAGCTTTATACGTTAGGCGTACTTCGGTCGCATCAACTCGCTTTTTTATTTGCGATCACTTCTTTGTCGAGTCGACCTTTCAATTTGTCCTTTTGCACTTCAATGTCGTACTGCGTTTGAAGGTTCAGCCAGAACCGTTCAGAGGTTCCGAAGAACCGGGAGAACCGCAGGGCAGTGTCCGCAGTAATGGAACGGGTCCCGTGGACGATTTCATTAATTCGCCGGGCGGGCACGCTCGTGTCCTTTGCCAGTCGGTACTGGCTAATTTCCATCGGCTCAAGAAATTCCTCAAGCAGGATTTCTCCGGGGTGAATCGGGGGTAGTTTGGTCGCCATATCTGTTCTCCCTACCTGTGGTAGTCCACAATCTCCACGTCGTAGGCATGGCCGCGGCTCCAACGGAAGCAAATCCTCCATTGGTCATTCACGCGGATGCTGTGTTGCCCTGATCTCTTCCCGCTAAGCTTCTCCAGTCTGTTTCCGGGCGGAATTCTTAAATCATCAATAATTCCAGCAGCTTCAACGAGCATTAACTTGCGCTGGGCCCTTCGTTGCACGTCTGGCGGGAATTTTCGCGAGCGTTCGCGGCGAAAAACCTTCTCCGTTTCATCGTCACGGAAGCTCTTGATCATTACACTATAATAACGTAACCCGATATTAACGCAAGGCGTTATTAATGGCGCACGCCTAACAAATCGCTGCACCGGACCCGGGAACACGCCAGGCCAATTTTGCGCTTCGCCATTTTGAGTGTATTCTCAATTCAAGGAGCGGCACGGGGCCGGTCCGGTGAGCTTTATACGTTAGACCGCATGTGGAATAATCGTTGCGATGATCCTTTTTCGCCCAACTGGAATTGAAGAACTCGCCCTCGTGTTTGAGAGCGGAATGTCGGAATGGCCTCCAAGACTTCCGGATCAACCAATCTTCTACCCTGTTCTCAACCAATGGTATGCAACGGAGATCGCACGAGAATGGAATACTAAATCGAACTCATTTGTCGGTTATGTGACCAGGTTTGAGGTAGAAGATAGCTACGTCTCGAAATTCGAAAAGCAAATCGTTGGTGGGCGTGAATGCGAAGAGTTGTGGGTCCCCTCAGAGGAACTCAGTGAATTTAACAGCCATATTATTGGTCGTATCACCGTCGTAGATTCCTTCTTCGGGTCTCATTTCATCGGTTTGTCTAGCGGTATTTGCAATCTAAAAGGCAAGACTGCGGTAGAGCAGTTCCAGACTCTTCGTGAATTGAAGAACTACAACGGCATGGACTTTATTTGCGAAACCAGCGCAAATGCAAAGTGTGTGTTTTTGCACTACCCATATTGGAAATGTTGTACCTCTGAAGAATTGGACGTGTCAGAAGAGGAAAAAGGGGTCGTGTTGGGTGCCTTGCAATCCGTGTGGGAAGAGGCCCACCCCGAGAACGTCCTCTGCTCGTCTTCGTCGCGGGCAGCGGTCTAACAAATCGCTGCACCGGACCCGGGAACACGCCAGTCCAATTTTGCGCTTCGCTGTTTTGGTAGTATTCTTGAATCCACGGGGTGGCGCGGTGCCGGGCCCGTGAGCTTTATACGTTAGGTGTCAGAGAATGTTCCAAGATCCTGTATTCTACGGTGCTTTTCTTCTCGTGGCCCTGCCGGGGTTTGGGTCTAACCCGTCGGTTGCCCGCTACCTCGCAAGATCTCAAAAGATCAGGAATTTGAAAGTTATTTTTGGAGCTCTGGGAATCGTTGGGTTCTTGCTGAATCGTGCCATAGGTCTTTCTGTAAACTACGCATTGTTGCTGTTCATCCTTGTTTACCAGGCTTCACTCGTCCGCTTCTTGTACTTGCGTTTCATAGAAAAGAATGGGCGCGAACCAGTAGATGCAGCCTTTAATTTTAGCCCTCTACCGCTTCAGGACCGGGTATTTGCGTTTCAAGTAGTCTTCCTCGGGTATCTTATCGCTGCGGGTGTGCTCCTGTGGTTCAATCTTCCCGGGGGTGCCACCTAACAAATCGCTGCACACGGACCCGGGAACACGTCAGGCTAAATTGTGCAGCACAATTGTGGTAGCATTGTTGGAATTACGGGGTGGCGCGGGGCCGGTCCGGTGAGCTTTATACGTTAGGTGTCGGTGATCATGTACGAAATTCTCAAATGGGTCTTATTGGGTCTATTTGGTATTACGGCGCTGCTTTTAGGTATCGCTGCTCTTCCCTTCTGGTCAAAGGAAACTCCTGCCGAAGCAGCCGACACAATCGAACGCTTCTTGCGTGGGGAGGTTAGCGACGCAGAGTGGGACGACTTCACTTGCATCCGGCCCAAAGATGCTGTTGTTCACGCCGCTAAACAGCGCGTATGCGAGATTGAGGAGGGGCATTCATGTTCGGTTTCGCCAACTTATTTGGATGAATCGGGTCAGGTAGCCCTTAGGGAGGTGGCCGCGTCTCTGCGAGCACACTCCGGCTAAACCTATAAGTAGTTTGTCAGGTCTGAGTTTATTAGGTTCGGCGTCGGTTGTGTTTCAAGGCTCCTTCGGTGCGAGCAGGGCGGTGTTGAACACGCGGGTGGGTTTCAAGGCGTCTCGGCTCCTCCTTTCTGGCTCGTTCAGTGCCCCTTTCTTTGCGGTGCATGCCACCTAACAAATCGCTGCACCTGACCGGGGAACACGTCAGTCCAAATTGTGCTTCGCAAATGTGGTAGACTTCTTGAATCGCGGTGGGGCGCGGGGCCCGGCCGGTGAGCTTTATACGGTTAGGTGACAAGCTTGGGAAGTATGGGCCAAGGTTTTTTCGAAAGAGAAGCAAAGCTCCAATTTATGTTCCCGTTTATCATTCTGGGAGTCGGACTTGTTTTCGCTTTAATTGGTGTTGTTATCTATAACCATGTTTCGAAGAATCAGGAATTACCTCTTGAGGACAGTTTTCTGGACGGTGCTTGGAAATCGAATAGGGAACTGACACTCCTAGGACTTGATTTTGATGAGCTCCACGACGTGTCAGAAGAGGGGAAGGAACTTCTCAAATCCGAAAACTTTTTCGGTCGCATGGTGCAAGTCTTTCAGAATGGTGTGTCTGTAGTTGTATTTGAAGGTGAATGCATCTTCGGTAATTTTGTGGTGCTAACTGAAGAGGACGGGTATCTAGATGTGCTCTTTGCAGACAATGATTTTGTGAATGGGGAAGAAAAACGACTGTACATCGTAGATGGTAGGATCGAGCTTCCGTTTATGGACGGCAAAGGGCGAGAGGTCTTTTCTCGAATCACCGTTGCGGAGGCGGTCGCAGAGCACGAATGCCTGTTGGCAGGCATTACATTGCCTGAGTAGCTAGGAATAGTAGGTGCATATTATTTGTCACCTAACAAATCGCTGCACTGGACCTGGGAACACGCCAGTCCAAATTGTGCTTCGCGAATGTTGGTGTATTCTCAATTCACGGGGTGGCGCGGGGCCAGTCCAGTGAGCTTTATACGTTAGGTGCCAAGCCAGGAAACATCCAATGTGGACAAATGTTGAATTCACAATAGCTGTCGTTGTTGTTGTCGTACTTGCTAGCTTTGTCGCGCGGAAGCGCTGGCTCACCGTCACTGCTGCAATGTTCCTATTTATTCTTTTGAACGTGGTTGCCTTTCTAGGGCTTGATGCCTCTGCGCGACACGCCATCGATATCGTTAGCGAAATGAGTGAACCAACATTCTATGATGGTGTGCAGGTGTACAAGTCAGCGATCTTTGATGAGTCCGTAGAAATATCTGTAATTGGCTTCGGCCTCATGTTGTTATCGATGGTGCCAGCGAGAAAAGGTGCATCAAGCGGTACAGGCACCTAACAAATCGCTGCACGCGGACCCGGGAACACGCCAGGCTAAATCGTGCGTCGCGAGTATGCTAGCTTTATTGAAACCACGGGGTGGCGCGGGGCCGGTCCGGTGAGCTTTATACGTTAGGCGTCAAATATGGTCGAGATGACAAAGTGTGAAGCTGCCGATTTGATTGAGTCCTTTCTCAATAATGTCACTGGTGATTGGGACTGGGATGATTTCATTTCCGTAAGGCAGAGCGATCCTGAGCTGGAAACCATTCGGAAGCGAAGTGCCGGACTGCCCGAAGAATTTCCACCGGTTGAAAAGGGGCATTATTGTGGCCCACAGGGAATCGGGGTTCTAAAAGAATTTGTTGTGAGTCTTCGGCTATCGGCTGGCAGGCATTAGTAGAGGAAAGATGAACACATCAATTCGGTATTTTCTTACGTTACTAGTAGGTGTGCTCATTGGAAGTGCAGCGGCCTACGTCTGTCTGTCCTCCCCTAATTATGCGGAAATCATAATCGTGAACGATACTTCATCCAGTATTTCCCTGGTCGAAGTTACTGAAGACCGCTTTGGCAATCGCTATGTTGCTGAGCATCTTGCCCCATCGGCTTCAGTCGTATTTCCAGTTTTTGCCCGAGGCGAACTTGGCTATAGAATCAACGTAGTCACCGATTCCGGTTCTCAACTCTCGGCAGGGTTCTATGCGGAGGTAGGGTACAAAGTAACTCACTCAATCTCGGGGGAAGGCATAGGGTATGAAGTCAGTTCTTATTAGTCCCTTGCCGCCTAACAAATCGCTGCACGCGGACCCGGGAACACGCCAGGCTAAATCGTGCGTCACAAATGTGGTAGCATTGTTGGAATTACGGGGCGGCGCGGGGCCGGTCCGGTGAGCTTTATACGTTAGGCAGCACGTCGTGATTTTCTCTTAGAGATTATCTTGGCCAATTCAGAACGGGTAGTTCCTAGAGTCAGTAAGGTCTTCATCATTAGGTCCACAGAAACTGAAGGGTCCCCAGACTCCATTTTGGCTACTCGGGATTGGCTAGATCCAATTTTCTTGGCAACCTGGGTCTGAGTCAGGCGCTTCGCTCGTCTTTTTTCACGGACACTGTCGGAAAGCGAAATTTTCATATCTACAAAGGCTACTTCTTCCTTGGTCAGGTCTAGAAAATCTTCCGCAGACCCAATTTTCCATCCCGCTGCTTCCAGTTTTGCTTTCTTGGCCTTCTTCATCGGGTCCTCCGGGTTGTGCTGGTCAGGTTGTCGTATTCTTTTAAACGTTTGCGGCAGATATCAATAACCTTTTTGGGGGTGGCTTGGCTTTTCTTTGAAAACACCTCAACAATCACCACTGCATCCTCGTCTACTCGCACCATTATGCGCCAGTTCGCACTCTCGTCTCGTATTCTCAGCTCAAGACATCGGGCTCCCACGCTGGGCATTGGCCTGGCGTGTGGCATCCCGAAGCGGTCCCCTTGTTGAAGCCTTCTCAGAAGAACTCCGGTTTCAACTCGTGCCTCGGTTGAGAACGGAGGTGTTTTTATCTCTCCTGCTAGCCACGCCAGGGGTTTGCTTGGGCTTGTCATTGCCGGCAGTATATGTCAAATCAGACATGTTCGCAATGTTCTGCCTAACAAATCGCTGCAGCGGACACGGGAACACGCCAGGCTAAATTGTGCTTCGCGAATTTGGTAGTATTCTCAATTCAAGGCGCGGCGCGGGGCCGTGCCCCTGAGCTTTATACGTTAGGTGGCGAACGCGTGCAGGTCAGATGACACGATCGAGCAAAACACGTATCTACTTTCAGGTAGCAGGAGGTCTCCGCGCATTCTACTGGGTAGGAATCGGAGATGACGGAAACGCCTATTACGGCTCATCAGTTAAGAATTTTAAGCGATCTCATCACTCATCCATGAAAATCCTAGAGGGTGAGACAGGCACGCTGGACCCGGGCAATCTAGATGGGATGCAGCCCACTAGGTTGGGTGGCAAGCATTCCATTCATCCTTCAGGCGTTATCCTCGGGAAAAGTCTCGAAGCAGGTGGGCGGATCCAGCACGAAACGCCTCCACTTGCGCATTATCATGGGCACATACCTCTCGTTGGGCTTCTTCCAACCAATCCGGAGTCGTATCCCGAGAGTGCGAAAGTTCCTCGGGAACATGATGTGGTAATCGCGGAGTCTCCTTTCGGGGCGCGCCCTTTCGCCATCGCGATTTTCCTTACGCGGAAGGGGGAGGCCGAACCAGAGGATGCCTTCGTAAGTCGCGGCCCGGAAAATGCGCGTATATGGACCGTTGATCGTGGGGAGTTTCTTGTTTCGGTAGCGGTCTATACGAATGTTGAGACTTTCGTTTCATGGCCGGTTTCCCAGGTCGAACTCATCACAAGGTTGAGCAATGAAGGGGGCGAACTCGCATTTCCCATCTTGAGGGGAGCGCCCAAGGTCGCCACCTAACAATTCGCTGCACTCGGACCGGGGAACACGCCAGGCCATTTTTGTGGTGCGCGATTTCTGGTAGCATTGCGGGTCAACACGGTTCGCCGGTCCCGGCCGGTGAGCTTTATACGTTAGGTGGCACACATCAAGGTCGCGAGAGTGCGCGTTGCAATTCCAGTTTTCTTTTTCAGGCGGGTTCTTCTCTTACGCCGAAGAATCTTTAGAATCTTTCTTGTTCTGCAGGAGGCTCACGCCCCAAAGAGCCAACAAGAATGGAGGAATGCAGCTACCTAGTTGTCTAGAAGCCTCTAATTCTCCATCAGCTATGGCCGAAAAACTTGGCATGTTCATCAATACAAAATATCCGCCTAAAAGAAACAAGATCAAACCGAATAGCTTTCTCATTTTGCTACTCCTTAATAGTTTATTGGCATCGGATTATTCATCTGAGGACTTTAGTGCCAGATTTGGAAAAAGTATCGATGTGGAGGCTAAGCGACTATCGGTACAAAAATCAGAAATGATCTGATTCCGGATCGGGGATCTCTTCAGCTATAGGCAACTTGCGTTACCTGCATAGTTGCGGACGATTGTCGGGGAAGCTAGTGCTGAAGACGCATTGATCGTCCCTGGTGCCACCTAACAAATCGCTGCACTCGGCCCGGGAACACGCCAGGCTAAATGGTGCGTCGCGAATTTGGTAGTATTCTTGAAAACACGGGGTGGCGCAGGGCCGGGCCCGTGAGCTTTATACGTTAGGCGTCATGGTAAAAGGTACCCGTGTATTTCTTAAGCATAGACCACTTACGTACTTCTCTTTCTGAAGAAGATCATAGCCCTAGACAAGACTTGGCCTACCTCATTGGTCTATTTATTGTGTCGGCGACCCCATTTGGATCACTTACGTTCACAACCGAGATGACAAATTGGTGGGACACTCTGTATTCCCTTGGGAGCATTGCTGTAATTATCTGGGGTATCCGTTTCTGTTTCCGGTCAAATAATGAACCATCGTTATTCTTGTCTCGTTTCGTCGCAGTGGGTTTTGTCACGGCTGTTCGGTTTGCGCTTTTCCTTGGCATTGCGATGCTATTGGGGTCTCTGGCTCTTGGCCTTTCCGCTGCCTTTTTAGATATTGATATACCCACCGAGCATTCAAGGGCTTTCACAGTGGTTTTCTTGTTGGCCTTCTTTTTGGTTGAAATCCTTTATTATTGGCGTGTCGGAGTTCAACTTTCCCGGGTAGCGAAGCCAGAATTGATCCGAACTGAATCGTAGGTAAAATGGGTCCGTAATCTATTATGCAACGGTTTGGCAGGGTAATCTCAAAAATCAAGCAGCCGCCTAACAAATCGCTGCACCGGACCCGGGAACACGTCAGGCTAAATGGTGCGTCGCGAATTTGGTAGTATTCTTGAAAACACGGGGTGGCGCGGGGCCAGTCCAGTGAGCTTTATACGTTAGACGGCAGGGAGTATATCAAGCGATGAGTATGATTTACGGTCTTCGACGGGTAGGCCGGAAGGAACTCTCACGTCTTATCGAGAACCCAAACGAAATCACTTGGTTCCTTCATGGCGTGGAACCGGACCCGCCCAAGCCAGGTCTATTGGGGCGTCTCTTCGGAAAGAAGGCGGATCCCGAAGGACTGGTTTCTCATGGGACGTGGGAGGAGCCTCCGGAGGGTCATGAAACGGATTTGGATAAAGCATGGCACGCGATTCATTACCTATTGTCCGGTAGTCCATGGGAAGGGGACCTTCCTGCCGGGACGCTGCTCGTGGGCGGAGAGGGAATCGGAGATATTGACGTAGGGTATGGGACGGCCAGGGCTCTATCGCCAGAAGTTGTCCAAAGGTATTCGGAATACCTATCAGGTGTGTCCAATGATGAACTTCGCTCCAGGTTTGATCCAGCGAAATTGGTGGAAGCGGAGATCTATCCAGATGGTCTCTGGGAAGAAGGGGGTGGCGAAGAGTTGTCCTATATCGTGGAGTATTTCGAGGAGCTCAAGGGATTCATTAGATCCGCGGCGGAATCAGATGACGGAGTTGTTGTCTATCTCAGCTAACGCCGGCTTCCGTCTAACCAATCAATGCACCGGACCCGCAGACAGTCCCGTCTATTCGGTTTCTCGAGAATATGGTAGAGTGCGTAGTTGGCAAGCCTCAGGTGGGCCGGTCCGGTGAGCTTTATACGTTAGGTGCTTAGTGCTCGATTAATAGTGGTAACGGAGTTGAGCAATCAGGATCGAGTCTTTTTCAACCCTGTAGACAATGCGGTGCTCATCTGTAATCCGGCGAGACCAATATCCAGATAGGGCGTGTTTGAGAGCTTCTGGTTTCCCGATACCCTCAAAAGGAGACCTGGAAATGTCCTTTATCAGCTCATTGATTCTACGGACAATCTTCTTGTCATTCTTTTGCCAATAGAGGTAGTCGGCCCAGGCGTTTTCGGAAAAAATCAGTTTCATTCAACGAGCTTCCGTCGCTTGCCTTTCCCCGCCTCCAATTCGGCAATGGATTCTAAGAGGCGCCTTGCATTCTTGGGGGCACGCAGCAGATAGGTGGTCTCCTTCATAGCTTCGTAGTCGTCCAGCGACATCAAGACCACAGCCCCTTCGCCTTTCCGAGTAATAATTACCGGGGCGTGATCATCGCATACTTCTTCCATGGCTCTGGCTAGTCCAGCACGTGCTGCTGTGTAACTTATTGCTTTCATTGTGAAATAACCTCCAAAGCGTACGTGTACAGAATACTGTACCACAAATAGTCGCACCTAACAAATCGCTGCACACGGACCCGGGAACACGCCAGGCTAAATCGTGCGTCACAAATGTGGTAGCATTCTTGAATTCAAGGGGCGGCGCGGGGCCAGTCCAGTGAGCTTTATACGTTAGGTGTTGCTACGGGTTGTCGTCCTCCTTATTGTACGTTATTATGTACAAAAAGGAGATCTAAATGGCTAATATTCGTTTAGACGAAGACATCAAGCCCTTATCTGAATTCCGCGCGAACGTCTCTTCCTATATACAACAGGTCCGTGAAACAAAGCGGGCACTAGTCTTAACTCAGCATGGCCACAGCAGTGCTGTGGTTCTGGACGTTGCAGAATACGAGCACCTTCGCGATGAGTTGGAAACCTTGCGGGAGATTCACCTTGCAACCGAGCAACTCGATCAAGGGCAAGGCATTTCACACGAAGCAGCAAAAGCCCAAATTCTCTCTGAGCTGTCCGAGTGAAAATCATTTGGTCTCCTTTGGCTGTCACAAGAATGCGTGAAGCCGTGCGTTACATCGCACAGGATGACCCTGAGGCAGCCCGTCAAATGGCATCCTCAATCCTGGAGTCAGTTGAAAAACTTCCTTCGTTTCCAGAGTCACACCGTATGATTCCTGAGCTTGAACGGGAAGACCTGAGGGAGTTCTTTCAAGGGCGGTACAGAATTGTCTATCGCATTGCAGGAGATGCGATTCATATCCTTACGGTCCGCCACATGCGCCGTGAGCTAGACCCGGCTGAGGTAGAAGGCAACACCTAACAAATCGCTGCACGCGGACCCGGGAACACGCCAGGCTAAATCGTGCGTCGCAAATGTGGTAGCATTGTTGGAATTAGGGGGCGGCGCGGGGCCGGTCCGGTGAGCTTTATACGTTAGGCAGCTTTCAGCAGAAAGGTCATGGAAAATGAATTCTCCGGTCGTACGTGAACTTCTTCGTCCTGTAATGTTCGTGAATTCGATGCTCTGGGGCTTGCTCACCGCATCAATCTTCTTGTACGGGCTTGTCGCTTACCTTCTGGCGCAAAGAAGCGCAGGACCCACTGACGTACCGGAAGCGTTTCAACTCGCTCTCGCAGGTGTAGCCGTCTTAACAGGTCTGGGTTCGTTGGCGGTGCCGCGCATTTTTCTTTCGGACGATCGTATACGAGAGGCAATGCGGAAAGAACCCGATCCTGAAGTTCTATCGAGACATTCAGCACCCGGCACCAGCAGTGATGAGCGACTCCGCCAGATTCAGTCGCTCAGCAGTACGGATCGCAAACTTCTGCAACTGCCAGGCTTATTCTTCACTCCCTTTATCCTTCGATTGGTCATAAACGAATCCATCGCAATTTATGGACTCGTACTGGCGCTCATGTCTCATTCCTTCGAACCAATGATTCCGTTCGCTGTTGCTGCGATCGCATTGAACCTAACTTGCATGCCGCGGCTCGAACCGATGTTGGACCGGGCGGCCCGTCTCGCACCTTGAGCGGCAGGCAGTGCAGTGCAGTGCGAGAACGGCGGGGCCGGGCCCTTGAGCTTTATACGTTAGGTACCTTGCAGAGGTGCAATTTCCCTTCTTGACAGTAATTATAACCTAATTATAATATAGTACATGCCGAAAATTTCCTTTGAATGGGATCCACGGAAAGACACCTCCAATAAGCGGAAACATAAGGTTTCCTTTGAAGAGGCGAGTTCAGTGTTTTCGGACGAGAATGCTCTCCTCATTCCCGATCCGGATCATTCAGAGGAAGAGGACCGGTTCGTCCTTCTGGGTGTCAGTTTCTCGCTCAGAGTTCTCGTTGTGGTTCACTGCTTCCAAGAGCGGGAAGGGGTGATCCGCATTGTTTCGGCAAGAAAAGCAAACAAGGGTGAGGCCAGTCAATACGACAAGGGGTGATATCATGCGAAAACAATATGACTTTTCGAAAGGGAAAAAGAATCCCTATGCGACACAGCTCAAAAAGCAGATCACTATCCGACTTGACGAAGATACCATTGCTTACTTTAAGGCTCTCGCAGAAGAAACTGGAGTTACCTATCAAAATCTCATCAATCTCTATCTCCGAGATTGTGCTCATGAAGGGAAAAAGCTGGTTCTCTCCTGGAAGTAAATGCAAACTATCCGGTGCCTAACAAATCGATGCACCGGGCCCGTGAGCTTTAGACGTTAGGTACCCCGACCGGCATCGACCCATGGAGATACCTATGCCTCTCAAGATGATTGGAATCTTTCGTTTGCGAGTTCATTTGAAAAGATTTTTGAATAAATTTCTCGTTCTTCTTGTGGGTCTGGTGTTCCTGCTTGCTGGAAACTCCGAAGCAGATGGCTTGCCTGTGCAATGGTCTGTGTCCAATTTTTCTCTCGCGAAGAAGGCGCTTGTTCTCGAACCCTCTTCACGAACAATTGAAATGAAAGCAGGATGGGCCTGCACGGTTAAGGCTTCCGCTGAACTCGCTGGCGGAGGTGAGAGCCGTGTCACAGTTTGTTCACGGGGTGGGGAATCCTTCGAGTTTTCTGTTGAATGTGGGGCTCATCGTATGCGTGATTATGCACAAGTCCGTCTACGTAATCGTAGAGGTGAGTACGTGGACCATATCGAAGTCAGTTGTAAATATGCGTTGTAGGGTGTTCATGCAAACTGGCACCTAACAACGCGCTGCACCGGGCCCGGGAACACGTCAGTCCAAGTTTGCGCTTCGCTATTTTGGGTGTACTCTTAATTCAAAGGGCGGCGCAGGGCCGGGCCCGTGAGCTTTATACGTTAGGCATTGATCACTTCAAGAGAGAATTCATTGAGTCGAGACATTGTACAGCTGCGGGGATTTCGTCAGGGTTACGAAGCGAGGCTCGCACAATCCAAGCTTGAGGCAATGGGTATTGAGGCATGGGTAGACGGCGAAGACCTCAATGCAATGAACTTGTGGTACTCGATGGCCGCTGGCGGGGTCCGGTTATTTGTAGAGCGGTCGAATTCGGCAAAAGCGTCGGAAATACTTGATCGGGATGATTCGTGTACTGTAGATCAAGACCCGCAGGTCTCAGATATGTATCCTCCAGACTATGTGTGTGTCCACTGTGGGAGCGCTGAGGTTCAGCCGCGAAAATTGTTTAATCCTCTGCGTTTATTATTGGTAGCGGTCGGTTTTATTTTTGGTTTCCCGTTGAGTGGCTCAACACGGGTTCTCCATTGCTCTGCATGTGGTGGGGAGTCACAGCTAACACATGCCTAACAAATCGCTGCACCGGGCCCGGGAACACGCCAGGCTAAATGGGGCGTCACAAATTTGGTAGTATTCTTGAATCAACGGGGTGGCGCGGGGCCGGTCCGGTGAGCTTTATACGTTAGGCGGCAGTCACTGAGTGAGCGGGAATTAAAGTTATCGCATGTCCCACGTGGCTTCGGGAACCTTCTGGTGTGTTCGTATCTCGAAGCAATTATTTCAGGTCACAGGTGAAATTTGGTAGCGTTCCAGGTGTGCTGAAGTGTGGGACTCAAGTTTGTTGACATCAAATTATCTAAAAGGGGGTGGGAAATTGAGGGTTACACGAGAAGTGAAGAGGTTCTCTCCACATAAATGTGGGAAGATTGCGGCACTGACATACGGTGTAATCATGTTGCTCTTTCTGCCACTGTTCCTGGGGCCCTTGTTTCTTGTGTCGCCGCCGGTTGATAATTCTGAGGGGCCCACATTCCCTTTCGCCGCATTTAGGGTTATCGGAATAGTGATGCCCCTCATCCAGGTTGTTCTTACTTACATCGCAGTGGTTATTGGTTGTTGGGCTTACAATCTCCTGGCACCACGAATTGGTGGTCTGGAATTCGAAGTAGATCTAGAGCAGGTAGAGCGAGCCGCCTGAGTTCAACTTTGAAGTGCAACACCGGTTTTGGCTAGCTATGTGCCAATCTGCCACCTAACAAATCGCTGCACCGGGCCCGTGAGCTTTAGACGTTAGGCCCCTGGAAGGATCAACCATGCAACCAAGAATTAGTATGATCACTCTGGGCGTTAAGGATCTTGAGCGGTCTGCCAGGTTCTATGAAGAAGGTCTTGGTCTGCCACGGATGCAATTTGAAGGGGGGGCGGTCTTCTTTCAGCTCAACGGGTCATGGCTTGGCCTCTATCCCTGGGATGCACTCGCCGAAGACGCGTCGGTAGAAAAAGAAGGGAAGGGTTTTCGTGGTGTGACCTTGGCACACAATGTGGAAACAAAGCAGGAAGTGGATCAATTGATGAAACAGGCGGAGCAAGCTGGAGCGCAGGTTGAAAAGCTCCCGCAAGACGTCTTCTGGGGCGGCTATTCAGGTTACTTTTCAGATCCAGATGGACATCTTTGGGAACTAGCGTGGAATCCTCATTTTTGGGTCGGCCCAGAGAACTCATAGAGCCTTTCATTCGTTTCATCTACTGCATTTTGTTTCTATTCCGGGTAGCTTTATACGTTAGGCATACGGTGGCAGGATGTGGTTTAGGTTTCTTCTTCTAATTTTGGTCTTGGCCTTTCCGGCTCTTTCGGGAGCTTATCGCGAAGGGGAACCCGAAGGTTTCAGCAAGAAACTAGTAGTCGCGGCACTTGAGCGTACCAAGCACCAAGTTACCTACGACGGTAGTTACCTATCTATTTCTTATCCCAATGGAGATGTACCCAAGGAAACAGGTGTCTGCACAGACGTGGTCATAAGGTCTTATCGTCAACTCGGAATTGACCTCCAGAAAGATGTGCATGAAGAAATGCTGGCTCACTTTGATGTATTTCCCACCAATTGGGGGCTGTCTCGGCCAGATCCAAACATTGATCATCGGCGGGTTCCCAATCTCCAGACACTGTTTTCTCGCAAGGGCCTTGTTCTCCCTGTCACCAAAGACCCCAAAGACTACATGGCCGGTGACCTCGTTACATGGATGGTTGCGGGAAATCTGCCGCACATCGGTATCGTAGTTGAGCAAAGATCACCAGGTGGGAAACGCCCGCTAATCGTTCACAATATCGGCCGTGGGCCGAAGCTCGAAGACATGCTCTTTGATTACCCTATTACAGGGCACTACCGATACTACGGGTCTCTTTAGCGAGGTGCATGCCTGATAATTCGCTGCACCGAACCCGGGAACACGTCAGGCTAATTCTGCGTTGCAAATGTGGTAGCATTGCTGAATCAACGGGGTGGCGCGGGGCCAGGCCCGTGAGCTTTATGCGTTAGGTGTCCTTACGAAGGGGAAGTGTTCTTGCGAAGGTTATTGTCGCTCAGTCTTTGCCTTCTTGTTTCCAGTCTAGCAATCGCCGAAGAACCAACGGAGAGCACTTGTTTTGGTAGCACTAGCAATGGCCGAGTCGAGAACAGCTGGAAGCTTCCGCAGAAGGGCCCAAATTTTGTTCCATACTCAATTGTTGGGGTTTCTCTAGGCCGTACCTATGTTCATAGCTCGGTATACCGAACTCTCATCGGAGCTTATTCGTCACTCGAAACTGAGTCTCCCGAGCTTGTGTTCATGTACGGAGAGACCGGTTTTAAGGATGGTGGGCAATTCAAGCCGCATAAGACTCACCGCAATGGTCTCTCGGTTGATTTCATGGTCCCAGTGCGCAATGGCGACGGTAAATCAGTGCCCCTTCCTACGAGTCCGTTGAATAAATTTGGATACAACATTGAGTTTGATTCCCAAAGTAAGTTTGGGGAGTACACCATCGACTATGAAGCATTGTCTTTACATCTCTACCAGTTGGATCTGGCTGCCAAACGCGAGGGAATCAAGATCTGGCGGGTGATCTTTGATCCAGAACTTCAGCCACACCTTCATGATCAAGGGAATTGGGGTCATCTCAAGCAGAATATGGAGTTTTCAACAAAACGTTCTTGGGTGCGTCATGACGAGCACTATCATGTAGATTTTGTCGTTGCATGTGAGTAGGGCCACCTAACAAATCGCTGCACCGGGCCCGGGAACACGCCAGGCTAAATTTAGCTTCGCATTTGTGATAGCATTGCTGAATCAACGGGGCGGCGCGAAGCCGGTCCGATGAGCTTTATACGTTAGGCGCCTGAATCGAAGGCTTCGGAAGGTGGTCAAGGGAGGGAATGTGTCACGGTTGCGTGCATATCTAGCAGGTCCAGACGTTTTCTATCCAAGTGCTATGGAAATTGGAAACTCGAAGAAAGAAATCTGTTCCGCACACGATATCGAAGGCGTTTTCCCACTTGATGCGAAATTCGATCTCGCTGGTATATCGCCTAAGGAGCAAGGCTACCAGTGTTTCGATGCGATGGTGAATCTGATGCAGCTCTGTGACCTTGCCATCGCGAATCTCACTCCATTTCGTGGCCCAAGTATGGACGTGGGTACTGCAGTAGAAATCGGGTACATGCATGGTCTTGGTAAACCCGTTTTTGGTTACACAAACGTCGCGAATAGTTTTTCGGAGCGCGTTGGTGAAGATGGATTCTTCGTGGAACCATTCGGTCTCATGGATAACCTCATGGTAGAGGGGCCGGTGGTGCGGTCTGGTGGGTCCGTTATTCAGGTTTCGGTGCCAGAGGGCGAAGTGTACTCGTCTCTCGAAGGTTTCGAGAAATGTGTTGTTCATGCCGTGAACGTCATGGCGGGTCCGGTGAGCTTTATACGTTAGGCCTCATCTCGCATTTGGGGAATTATCGTGGAAATTCAATCTGTCGCGAAGAATCTATGGATCGTAGATGGAGAAGCGGTTCGCTGGTTTACTTTCCCATTCTCCACGCGAATGACCATCATTAGGTTGGATTCGGGAGAGTTGTTTATTCATTCCCCCATTCACCTTACTTCAGAACTGCAGACTCAAATAGAAGAAATAGGGAACGTTCGTCACATTGTCTCCCCAAACAAGATCCATCACCTATTCATGGGGGAATGGGCAGCGGCTTTTCCAAATGCGGTGCTATATGCCTCTCCGGGGTTATCCAAGAAGCGACGTGACCTCAGTTTTGGAATGGAACTCGTGGAAGATGCTTCCTTCCCATGGTCCTCTGAAATTGATCATTCGCTCTTCCGTGGAAGTAGCTTCATGATAGAGGTTGTCTTTTTTCACCGGCTTACCAAGACACTCATTCTCGGTGACCTTATCGAGAACTTTGATCCAGAGGCGTTGTCAATGTTCCATCGACTCCTCGCCAGATTTGGTGGAATTCTGGCCCCACATGGTGGTACCCCTCGAGATTTTCGGGCGACCTTTCGGGATAAAGAGTCAGCAAAATGTTCAGTGAAAGACATTCTTGCATGGTCCCCTGAGAGGGTGGTCTTTGCGCACGGGCTTTGGGTGGAGAGAAATGCTGTATCGTTTTTAAGGGATGCGTTTTCTTGGGCGCTGAGTGAGGCCTGATAATCCGCTGCACCGGACCCGGGAACACGCCAGGCTAATTCTGCGTTGCAAATGTGGTAGCCTTCTTGAATCAACGCGGTGGGCTGAGCCCGTGAGCTTTAGACGTTATGACCACAAATGGCGAAAGACTGAACAATGGAAGATTATCAACTCCTAATAGACCTGCATAAGCGAGCAAAGCGACAAGGGCCTGGAGGGGATGCAGAGACAAGAAAAGCAATCGACTTAGCGATGCTAGATCTGTCAGCACCGATAAAGGTAGCGGATATCGGCTGTGGAACCGGCTCTTCAGCTTTGTTGCTTGCCCGCATATTGAATGCCCGAATCACTGCTGTGGATTTCTTGCCGGAATTTGTCGAAGTGCTGAAAGCCAACGCCGAACGCGAAGGCTTAACCCAGAAAATAGATCCTCTTGTATGTTCAATGGACAACCTGCCATTTGAGAGTGATGAATATGATGTAATCTGGTCTGAGGGAGCCATATATAATATGGGTTTCGAAAATGGAATAAATGACTGGAAGCGTTATTTGAAACCTGGCGGGTTGCTCGTTGTGTCAGAAATTACATGGACAACGAATGATCGACCCATTGAACTCCAAAAATATTGGGAAGCTGAATATCCAGAAATAGGTACGGCTTCCTCAAAGATCAGTGTTCTGGAAAGCAGTGGCTATTCTCCAATGGCGTATTTTGCCTTGCCAGAGCGCTGCTGGATAGATAATTATTATCAACCCTTGCAAGACGGTTTTGCCGAATTTTTGACTCGGAATCCGAATGGCGAAGATGCGAATGCAATAGTAGAGGCTGAAAAAAAAGAAATTGCTCTTTATGAGAAATTTAAAAAATACTACAGCTACGGAGTTTATATTGCGAGGAAGTGAGCGTTGGGTTGCTCAATGAGGTTTATTGAATGAGCGGTTGCTGTGAGGACACGTGTTCTTTAGATGCTCTTCGTGAAAGACAGCGAGGAACACTGCAAATTGTGCTCGTCATCAATGCTATTTTCTTCCTGGTTATCGTGGTGGCTGCGCTTTATAGCAAGTCGACGGCGCTGCTGGCCGACAGTCTTGATAACCTCGGAGACGCTTTGACATACGGCCTGAGCCTGTATGCCGTTTCGAGGAGTGTTTCCGTTAAAGCCAAAGTCGCATTGTTCAAGGGAGGCTTGATCTTCTTAGCCGCTTGCGCTGTGGCCGGGCAAGTTGTCTACAGGCTTTTCGTCCCGAGCACACCAATTTTTGAGGTCATGGGCGCGTTTGCCCTTGTCGGCCTCGCCGCAAACTCGCTTTGTCTTTTCCTGCTTTGGCGGCATCGTCACGAAGATATCAATATGGCTTCCGTGTGGGAGTGCTCCCGAAACGACATTGCAGCAAACCTCTCGGTTTTCGTGGCAGCTGGAGGGGTCTGGTTCACAGGATCAGGCTGGCCCGATATCTTGGTCGCACTGGGACTTTCATGTTTCTTGATGCGTTCGTCGATCCGTGTCATTTCCGCGGCCAAGGCAGAGCTTCATGCGTCAGGCGGCGTGAGCTAGCATGAAACCCGTTTATCCTATTCACACGTTCTACACACCGAAACGAGATGGAGTTACTTGTGGAGCATGAGATTCGCGTGGCGGGGAACGCCGACATGCCGCAGGTCGCCAAAGTACTGGGCAGTGCATTCACCCACGACCCTGTTCTTGACTGGTTGTCTGGGAAGTCGGCGATCTACAGTTCCTTCTTCCGCTGCGAGGCGGAGGCGCACTACAAGCACCATGGGCACGTCTATATCAACCAAGACCAGACCGGGGCGGCGATGTGGCTTCCGGCGGGCGCTCCCCTCAAGTCACCCTTTCATTGGAGGATGCTGGGCGTCGCTTGGAAGCTCTTTGCTAGCCATGGATACGAGGGACTGAAACGCGCCGGGCTGCTGGACAAGTTTATGTCCGAGCGGCATCCGACTGAGTCGCACTTCTATCTTCGTTCGATTGGTGCCGATCTGGAGAGTCAGGGGCGTGGAATCGGCTCCGCTCTCATTCAAGCGGGACTTGCGGCGTGCGATCAGCAAGGGTTGCCGGCTTACCTCGAATCCAGCAACGTAAGGAACAACGCTCTCTACCAGCGACACGGATTCGACATCATTGGAGAGGCGAGGCTACCTAAAAATGGGCCAACGATCTGGTTCATGCGGCGGGAAGCACGCGAGAGTTCTTGAGGTCAGGTTGCGATGCGATCGCGTGGGCGCAGGCAACTGGTTTTCAGCGGCCGTCCAACACGCCAGGCTAAATCATCCATCATAAATGTGGTAGCATTGTTAAAATTACGGGACGGCGTGGGGCCGGTCCCGGTGAGCTTTATAGGTTAGATCTGGATCTCAGGGGGATGCGATGGGCATTCATTGGAAGTCGATTCTTCTATTTCAAGCTATTTTCGTACTCTCGGCTTCTACGGTGTTTGCTGGCGGGTCGGGCGTAGTCATTGCCTCAGGGCTCGGCTCTCCGCATGTAGCTGCCTACTTTGAAATGAATGCAGATTTTGTTGTGATCCCTCTGTCCGTTAATAGCAGAGCTGCTAAATCGGTTGACCGCCTCAGAGAAGTAGAAAAGTTGCACAAGAGAGTCGTTTCCGCGGTGAACGGTAATTCGAAGATTGGATTGCTTTCAGGTTTTGTGTCCTTGTCACCAGGCGAAGTCGAGTCATACCCGCGTTCGAATTATAGGGTGTATGAGAGTTCTAGCCTTAGGACTACAGCAGCCAGTCAGCGAAATGCGCCTACAAGCATATCGGTTGGAAGCAATGGTTCTGAAGTCAGGAGTCATCTGCTTATAAAACTTGACGAGAGCACAAACGTTTTTTCAGCAACTCGTGACGCTACTCAATTTATTAACGGAGTTGGAGACATCGGACATGCAAAGGCTTCGCTGGGCAGGGCATCACTTGGTATTGATCATCCTGAGCAATATCGTGGAAAGTTGCTGGAAGCCATCGCTCAAGAAGTGGAGTTGGTGAAGAGCCACCTATCGCCAGATGCGTCGGTGCAGGTGAGCGGGCTTGAAAGTCCCGTGATGGTGAGGCAGAAAGATGCAAGGGTGATCACCGTGTTTATTAACTACGCAATCTCCATATCCTACTAGGTCCGAACCTTGTGCTGCGGCCACGAGGTTGGCGCCGAGGCGTGTTCTGCAAGTTTTGGCTTTCGCCCTCGGATCCCAAGGCTTTCGAAGAGTCCCTGGCTGAGAAAGGTGTTCGCTCCGGTTTGAGTCGTTGATAACTTTCGGATGTATCAAATTAATACTCCACCAGGGTGTACCCCCTGGCAACGCGCGGCACCGAAGCCGGGATCGAGACAGGATAATTCTGTTCTGCAAATGTGTTAGCATTATTGAAGTGACGGGTTGCGTGAGGTCGGTCCGGTGAGCTTGACACCTTAGGGGTGTACGAAGTGTCCTTTCGGAAATACATGCTTCTTCTTGTCGTTTGCACTCTTGTAAGTGGTTGCGCCTATACAAGTGTAGCGAGACAGCCACGCTTGTTTGTGAAAGCCGGGCCGCAAGAGAGCTTGGTAGAGCCCCCGTTCTCCTTGCATTGCGGAGGCGTTCTTTATGCCTTCATGTTGTCGCCAATCGTTCCGCTGCCTCCTGTGATTCCAGGTTTTGGGTCCTTGGGAACGGGTGACGCTTGGATTTTGTTTGATAAGAAACGCACGCCTCTAAATGGACTGTCGATGATCGAGTTGATTGGTCCTGGGGATATCTCTGGCAGTAGCGCATTTGGTAAATCGCTGCACCGGGCCTGAGAGCACGTTAGGTTCTTCTAATCTAAAATTGATGAACAGGAAAAAACAATGTCGACTGACCTTGCCTCTTCTCGCTTCAAACAGGATTTCTTGAAAACCATTGCAGTGCAGGGATGCCTGATTGTTTTAGGGGTGCCGTTATTGCTGGGTGTTTGGGTAATTGCGGCGCACCAATACAATCTGGATATCCGATTTGCTTCACGCGCTGGCTTGATGTGTTGTGTTCCATTGCTGCTGGTCTCTATTTTTTATCCCTTGTTCACAAACAACACGGAACGCAAGAAGATCTTTATCATTGCTTGGTTCTTGATTGCGATCTTCTTCAATGTCTGGTGGGAAATGCCCCAGGTTCTTTTCTCTTCCGTTTTCAAAGAGGCCAATCAAAACCTGACCTTGGAAAAACTCCCTTACTTTATTGCATGGTGGGGCTACACCACGTCCGATCTCGATTACTTTCATTTGTCACGCTACTTCATACTGGCGGAGCTTTCGTTTTGGGTCATCAACCTGCTGGCCAGTGTCGGGCTGTATCATATGTATAAAGGTCGGGAATTCAAGGCGATGGTATGGTTCTGTATCTGCGGTTCTTTACAGATCTATAACGTGACTTGTATTTTTATCCCCTATGGCGGCATTGTGGAGCAATTCCATAATATTGCGACGGACTCCTGGCTTGCCATTGCAGCGTATTGGGTCATGAATTTAATGTGGGTTCTGGCTGCCGTGGTCGCAACCGTGTTGAGTTATGCAAAGGTATTTGAACTAACCGGGAGAGCAAAGTGGGAATAGCGTTTTCAGAGGCGGTGTGTGATCTCTTGGATGGGGCAAACTTTGCCGCCGTTTCGTCGCTCATGGAAGACGGTTCCCCCAAAGTAGATACGATGTGGGTGGGGCGTGAGGGGAATCGCCTCTTTCTCGCTTCAACGGATAGAACGATCAAGGGCCAGAATCTTATTCGCGATGCACGTGTGGCACTTTCGGTCACTGAATACGAGAACCCCTATCACCAGGTACAAATTCGGGGCAGGGTCATTGAGGTGAGGCCAGACGCTGAACTGGAAGGGTGTGATGCCTTGTCGAAAGTGTATTTGAGCGCTCCCTTTCCCCAAAGAGAGCACAAGGGGCGTGTTGTTTTCGTAATCGAGCCTTTGGTTGTTCGCCATTACAAATCGGCGCTTCGCCACGCTCCCTCCCGGTAGCGTGTTTCTTGGCGTTGAGAGCAGTTTCGGTCAGACGAAGACGCCATCGGGTAAATCGCAGCATCAGATCTGGGATACATCAGACTCAATCCATTGTCACAAATGTGTTAGCATTCTTTAATCAACGGAGTGGCGCGGACCGCTCTGGTAGGTTTCAGGTTTTGGTGGTCTAAGTTGATCGAGCTTTAGAAACTCTTGCATAAAGGGTCGGGATAAAGACGATGATTACACTAGAAGCGATTCAGCAAATTCTCGGTTGGTGTTCAGTCATAAATATAGGGCTCCTGGTCTTTGCAACGATCACGGTCTCTACCATGCGGGGTCCTGTGATAAGACTGCACTCGAAAATGTTCGCTCTGGGTGAAGAAGATCTCTCGCGCGCGTACTTTCAGTATCTTGCGCAATTCAAAATTGCTGTCCTTGTCTTCAACCTTGTTCCCTATATCGCCTTGAGGATAGTTTCTTGAGGCTTGTCTATTTTGAAGCAGCTTTGAAGCAGCCGTGAACTTGGTTGAGGGGGTATTCAGGTGGGAGATTCCAAGAGCCCATTGGGGTATTGGGTAATCGTCGTCGGATTTTCCGCGACCATTGTCGGTCTTTTAGTTGGCCAAACCCTGGCCGTGTTTAATTATGAGGCCGTGGTCAGAATCGGCCTGCAGAAAAGCGTTCAAGACATCACTGAGTTTGGTGTGCAGGTGAACCGGGCCGCCGGTGTCGCAGATACCATTATCTACATTCCGCTACTCGCCATTTCTGTGGCGGGTTTGCTTCAAAAGAAACGCTGGTCCTTGATTACGTCTGGCGCCGCCATGGCGATTTCTGCGTATTGGCCAATCTCGTATGGTTCCCTGCTTCTTTTTCTACCCGGTATCGAAGGCTACCAGTTACAGCCGGGTCTGGCAGATTGGACGCTCATGGGGGGCTATCTGCTGTTTGGTGTATGGGGCATGGGCTATCTGGCTTGTCGGGGGGAGTTTCTTCTGGCGAAAAATAGCGTCTGATACAATGCTGCACCGAGCCGGGGAACACGCCAGGCTAAATCGCCCGTTCCAAATGTGGTAGCATTTCCAAATCGACGGGGTGGCGCGGGGCCGGCCCGAGTAGCTTTCACTGTATGCCTTCACAAAAATGAGAACCTATGAGATTTCAGAAAACTATTCTTGTATTGCTTATTGTCTTGTTGCCGACGCTGTCTTTTTCTGCTGAAGAGGTCAGGCTCGATGAAACCAGATCAGTTCTAGTAAGCGTCGAGGAAGGCTGGACATTAACGCCAATGGCGCCATCTCCCGGGTTGCCAGCAAGGACCGTCCATATCACGAATAGTGGTTCAAAGATCATCATGACTTTGATCGCCTCAAAGGATGGAGCTCCCGTTGAACGAAATGCTCAGGAGCTATCAGATATGACTACGCAAGCATCCACGCAATATGTTTCAGTCTCAGTTGAGGGTAAGGTCAATCGAAAGCAAATATCAAATGAACATGTTACCGGGTCGTATGCGAGTTTTAGCGATAAGCAATTGGTGGGTAAAACACCTCCGGAAGGTGAGTATGCATGCGTTACAGAGGGAGTGTTTGTGGTGGATGGTATAATGGCCTCCGTTACGTTTTTTTCAAATGATCTAGATGGCAAAATGTTTAAAGAGGGGCTGGCAATGATCGAGTCCCTGGCTGCGAAGAAATAACAAGCGTAGGCAGTGAAAACATTTCCCACTTTGCTTTAGCCGACGGGTGGCGGAATGGGAGGGGCTATGTCGAATGTCAGCAATCTGAAGACTCTGGGTGAGTACAGTGCCCGAATGATCGCGGGTGATTACGATGCGGTCTTCGATCACTTCGCGCCGGAATTTATCAGTCATGTCACGTCGCGCGTGAACCCCGATGCGCTTGGAACCGACATACGCCCTCACGAGAGAACTTTCTGGAAATCGGCCAAAGCCGCTTTTCCGGATATGAAGTTCGACGTGAATCTCTTGGTGGAATCCGATGATCTTGTGGTTTCAAACTGGACCCTGACGGGGACGCACAGCGGCGAGCCTTATTACGACATACCACCTTCGGGCAAATTCGTGACGATCAATGGCACCGCGATCCTCAGATTCCGTGACGGGAAAATCATCGAGCACTGGGGTGGACCTCACTGTTCTCAAGGGGTTGGCCTGACCGAGTAAGCGCCGTGTTCATCGGTGCGACATGTATTCACACCCGGGCAATTCGCCGCAGTGGGGCTGAGAAGTGTGCCAGGCTATTTTATGGCGCGCGTTTCTTGGTACATTGTTGAGTTCACGGTGTGGTGCAGCGCGGATCCGTGAGCCTTAAACGTTGGGGGCTATTCCGGACACTCTGGTCCAGAGCACTGGGGAGCGCTCGGCCACAGCAACCTCTCAATGCGAGGCAGATTCTTAAATAAGTGACGGTGCGGAGAAACTATGACGTTTGACTTTCCGTGGGTACGAATGATCAATCCTCATCCCGATGAGATCTCTCCGGGGAAGCTCGTCCTTGGTTGCGAACCGCGCGACATCCATCTCAATCATAATCAAGATATAAATGCGGGGGTTTTGTTTTCGCTGGCTGAGATGGCTGGGATGGGCGTCGTGGTCACGAGCCTGGGGGAACAGGCGAGCAATGCCTATGTTGTGATCAAGCGCGGCGTGATTGACTTCAAGGCGCGTGCACGAGGGCGTGTGCGTGCGACTGCCTTACTGACCGAAGCCCAGCTAAGTCGAGTTCAATCCACAGCAAGTGGGGGTGAGGGCATCGAAGAGGTCGTGTTGGTTGAGATCCTGGATGAAAACGACCGGGCTGTTGCACAGTGTGAAATGACAGCGATCATTCGCCCCGTTAGAACATCAGACTAAAGTACGCATTGAAATTGTGGTAGCATTGTCAAGGCGGGGCGGTACAGGCCGTCTCGTGGAATTCTAACCCTTAGGCGTTCCGCTAGATGCCACGTGGTAATAGCGGCTAAGTGATTCTTCTGATCGAGGAGTTAGGTTATGAATAAAATCGTACTGATTGTCTTGGCAATATTCCTTCCACCTGTCGCCGTTTTTCTGAAAAATGGGGCAGGGAAAGACCTTCTCATTAACATTGTTCTTTGCTTCGTCTTTTTCTTTCCTGCGGTGGTGCATGCGTTGTGGCTCGTTACTAAGTAGTCACGCAAGCTTGAACTACGCTTTAAAAAATGAATGAGAAATCGCTAGCCTCTGCCGACCGCCTTGGCCGTCATAAGGGTTTGAGATGGAAATCGCAGTAGTCGGAGGTGGCGCGGCCGGATTCTTTTCCGCAATTGCGGCAAAGGAGAATTACCCCGACGCCGAAGTTGTCATCTTCGAAAAATCAAGAAACCTCCTAAGCAAGGTCAAAATATCCGGTGGCGGAAGGTGCAATGTTACCAACGGTTGCACCTCTATAAAGGAACTGGCTGGAGCTTATCCCAGAGGGGGGAGGGCCTTGAAGAAGGCCTTTTCGGTTTTTAATACCAAACATGCCATGGCGTGGTTTGAATCCAGGGGTGTTCCATTGGTGGTTCAAGCGGACAATTGTGTTTTCCCGGTCTCCCAAAACTCACAAAGCGTAGTTGATTGCTTTTTGGAGCAAGCCAAAAAATTGGGAATTGAAATTGAAGTTGGGAGAGGCGTAAAAAAGATTAAGCCGATTGAGGGTAGGTTGGAACTGGCTTTCATGAGTGGAGAGGGCCCCTCGAAAACTTTTGACAAGGTCATCCTGGCCAGCGGTGGTTTTCCAAAACGAAGGAGCTTTGAGTGGCTTGAACGGTTGAATCATCAGATCGAGGACCCCGTACCTTCGTTGTTTACATTCAACATGCCCGATGAATCGGTGACCGAGTTGATGGGCATCGCGGTGAAAGAAACCGTAGTGAGCATACGAGGGACAAAGCTTAAATCGGAGGGTCCGCTGCTCATTACGCATTGGGGAATGAGCGGGCCAGCGATCTTGAAACTGTCAGCCTTTGGCGCGAGATTATTAAGTGAAAAAGGATATGACTTCGAGATTCAGGTGAATTGGGTAAATGTGCAGAGCAACGATGCGGTGTTGGACGAGTTGAAAAAAATCATAGACGCGCATTCAAATAAGGTTTTGTCGAACGTTCGACCCTATTTGTTGCCTGAAAGATTGTGGCTTTTTCTACTTGATAAAAGTGATCTGTCGCCCAAGAAAAAATGGGGAGAGCTTGGGAAGAAAGGGATGAATAAGTTGGTGAGCGTGTTGACCAATGACGTCTATGGCGTGAAAGGGAAAACAACATTTAAAGAAGAATTTGTGACCTGCGGCGGTGTGAGCCTGGGCAGTGTCGATTTGAGTACGATGCAGAGCAAGGTGTGCAAAAATCTGTATTTTGCTGGAGAAATAATGGATATTGACGGGATTACCGGAGGCTATAATTTCCAAGCCGCTTGGACGACCGGATTCATAGCAGGCAAATTGAAATGACTTGATGGCCATGGCCTGCAGATTTATAACCCGACCCGGTCGTTGACCTGTATCCTCAAGCGGTTGAATCAGTTTCTCGTGGATATGTTCGAAGGAGGTGCACTTGTCTATGTTTTTAAGATCCGTCCAGTCACGCTTGATGGTTTGCTCGCTCGCAGGCCTGATCTTGATTTCCATGATTTTGGGTGCTTCGATCCCCGCTTCGGCAGGGGGCCTGAAGAGCTTTGCTAGTTGTATCGGCAATAGTGGGGCCACTTTCTACGGTGCTTATTGGTGTCCCCAGTGTGCGAAGCAAAACAATCTGTTTGGTCAATACTCCTATCTATTGCCTTACGTCGAGTGTTACGAAGATGGCACGAAGAACAGGCTGCAGGTGTGCGACGGTATCACGGGCTATCCCACTTGGGTGTTTCCCGATGGGTCTGTGCGAACCGGAAGGCTCTCCCTCGAAACTCTCGCCAATGCAACGGGCTGCTCGCTTCCCTCCAAGGGTGCGAAGACAATCGAAGTCAATTAGAAGCCTTGCCCAATCCCTGGGCCGTGGCCATGCGCGGAAGAAGCTCGGCTAGGGAAGTGTGCAGAAATGTTCACAATAGAAGATAATGTTTGAATAACCCATGAAGTGAGGGATGAAGATGAGTGATGAAACAGATATCGATTATGGTCCATTAGAAAATCTGATTGGTAGTTGGAAGGGGGATAAAGGGGTGGATGTTGCCCCGGACCCAGAGGGGTCCGAAAACAATCCTTATTATGAGAACCTTACGTTCACAGGAATTGGCGATGTGACGAATGCTGAATCCCAGGTTTTGTCAGTGGTGTATTACAGGCAAATTGTTTTTCGGAAGTCGGATGATCAAGCCTTTCATGACCAAACGGGTTATTGGATGTGGGATCCAAAGACCAAAACGGTCATGCATTCACTCGTGATTCCTCGTGCCGTATGCGTGCTTGCGGGCGGGCAATATATAGGTGCAACGAACACAGAGGGCAGGGTTATTATCGAAGTGGAAGCAGGCGTTGATGACGAGGATTGGAAAATTATTCAGTCACCCTTCATGCAAGAAAATGCGCGTACCACGGGCTTCCGTCAAAAGATTGAAGTGGGAAATGGAAAGCTTTCCTATTCAGAGACGACGATGGTAGATATTTATGGAAACGTTTTTGAGCATACGGATGAAAATGAATTGAACCTTTCGAAGGGGTAAGCACCTGGGTTTCGATGGGGCTGGAATTGCCCCATGCAGATCAGGAAATTCGTGAAACTTGAGGGCATGGCCCCCTGCTTTCAGATTCCTGGGGTGAATTGCAATCTTTACAGTGTACACCTCACACGTTATTGTGTGGGGGGACTACCGGAAAAGCTTCTACGCTGGCCGTCGCACCGGGTTGTGAGGCTGCAAAGTATTTGACGAAAAAGAAGATGTGTTAGACTGTTTGGTATGAGCAGCGCGTGGTTGCTCAAACCACTGTGTGCATCAGGTGGCAGCCTATGATGAAATTACAGTCAAGAATTTTCCGTGGCGTTCTGCCACTCTTTCTTTTGTTTCCCCTCCTGGGTTTTGCTTCGGAGCCTGGAAAAACTCCGGCCACGGAGGCTCTGGGAACTGCAACCCAAGCTTTCATTGGAAAAGTGATTTCTCAAAAGAAAATAGCGAGCCCCAGTCAGTATCGTACGACGGAGGCAACGGTAGAGGTCCTGATCCCTTTGCTGGGTGTTGTTCCGCCTGAGCGTTACCTGGTCCAGGTCATTTATCACACTGAAGTTGAGATCGATCCTTGCTTGGAAGTTGAGTCGCTTAAGGATGGGTTTGTGGGCTTGTTTACTTTTGCGGAAGAGCAGAAGCTATGGAGTCAACCTCGCATCCTGAATTATTGCCTGGATAGCGCGATGGATTTTGTTTATGAGGTGACTAATTCTGAAGTTTCTGTTTCAAGCCGTGAAAGCGCGATGTCGTTGAGGTTGGTCTCCGGTTCGTGGTCTGGAGAACTCCCAATGCCTGTGCCAAAGGTAAGCTATTACGAAGAGGAGCCCCTCACCGATTGAGTCGACGGGGCCTTTCCTTTGATCCATTCTCACTACTGATAAGAACTCAGGTCTGTAAATTGGCCACAAGGGCGAAGAAGGCCTCTGGTGCATTCTGAATCGACAGGCCGATTCCCTTTGCTCGAACTGTTGTCATCGAGCGATGCCCCTGTAGCTTTCTCGCGATGGTTGCGGTGAGCGTGATGGGATCAAGTTTGCTGGGCCGGATCGTGATAATGGCTTCGACCCCGGGTAAGGCATTCGCATTCGTTTGTATGAAAACCCCAGAGGCAGAGAGGTCCAGGACGAACCCTCGATGTGTCTCCCCGGCGATGGAGAATTCGCAGGGGATGCGGCACGGAGATCGCTGGAACATCCGGTTTTCTTTTTTTGGCTTTTCTTCGGGCATAGGTCTAGAAATCGGTGGTTGCGCAGGAGTGCTTTAGAGAAACTTTACAGCTCTAATGGAATTAATGATCGACTCCCTATAAGTAGGTATAATAGCCTAAGCCAAGGAACCCTGAGACCACGCCTTCCGGGGATGGATGTGCGTTGATCGATTTGAAATGGAAGGATGGCGATGCGGGTACTTATTCTAACCGTGAGTGTTCTCTTGTTGAGTTTTTGTCCGGCGTCGGCAGAGCTTAAACCAGGTGATTTGGTTTTTAAGACATCGACATCGAAATTGAGCATGGCCATTCAGCTAGCCAGCCACTCTCGATACAGCCATATGGGCATCGTTCTTTTTAAGGAGGGTCAACCGGTTGTTTTTCATGCGGGTCCAACCATGCGTTACGACCCCTACGAGGCTTGGATTGCAAGCGGGGTCGATGGACATTATGTCGTTAAACGACTCAAAACTCATCCTGACGGCTTGTCGAAGTCTGAACTAGAAAAGATTATGGGCAATGTGCGTGGTTTTGAAGGGGATCCTTACGACCATTTTTTTGAATGGTCCGATGAAAGAATTTATTGCTCAGAATTGGTTTGGAAGCTGTATGACCGTGCGCTGAAAATTCAAATCGGGGAGCAAAAGCAGCTAAAGGATTTCGATCTCTCCCACGCGGAGGTCAAGGCGAAGCTATCCGAGTATTACGGTGAGAATATCCCTTTTGAGGAACCGATTATCTCCCCCGCGGCCATGTTTGATTCGGAGCTTCTCTACACCGTTGAGTCGAGGCCCGTCGCGACCGCGCCTGCCGGAATCCCGGCCTTGGCGAGTCCGCTAAGCCACTAAACGTCCTATGGGAAAGGTGGGCGAACCCCTTGTTTTGAATCTCCTGAGATAAACTTCATGGAAGGAGTTTGTTAGTCTCTTGTGGACTGATACGGCTGCAGCGCTTTTTGAACAGGTGGGCATGATTCTGTGATGAGTAGAGAAAAATTTATTCGTGGTTACCTGTTTGTATTTTCCTTCATTTGGATTTTCTACAGTTTGTTTGTCTGGGTCCGTCCGGAATTCCTGGCAAGCATCTCCGGGCTGGGGTTGGACCACTGGAGCGCTATCGTTGAGGTGAGGGCTATGTATGGAGGCCTTGAGTTTGGCCTGGCCTTGTTTGCGTTGGCTGGCGCAGTTTTCCCTCTTCGTTATTTACGAGCCAATGTACTTTTGTGGATGTTGGTGAATGGGTTCTTAACCGTCGGGCGAATTTCAGGAATTCTCATAGATGGTGGCACCTTTGGAATCGAATTGGGGGTCTTGCCGAGTTCTTATAACTCAGGTGCACTTTGGCTTTTGGAAGGCCCCTCAGCGCTGATTTTTGCCTGGTACTGGTTTTCTGTGTACCACGGCGATGAGGCATGTACTGATAGACATGAAAGAAGGTAGATGGTGGAAGATTGCTCTTTAAAACAATCCGGGTTATTTGAAACTCGAGAATTTGAGATCACCGAAGACGGTGTTGTTGTTTCGATTCGTGCCCTGTTTTTTCGGAATCGTTATAAGGTTCCTTTTGAGCATGTCATACGAGAACCGGTCGAGTTCACGCTGTCCAATTCAACCTGGCGCTGGGGAGGGATCGGCTGCCTCATTTTTTCTTGTTACTTCT
This sequence comes from Pseudomonadota bacterium, assembly GCA_003353845.1. Lineage (GTDB taxonomy): Bacteria > Myxococcota_A > UBA9160 > UBA9160 > JADFDR01 > GLO-12. The sequence continues at coordinate 31,009 of PIVT01000031.1, forward strand.
TCTTTCTCACGGTGGTCGACAAGAAAGGCCTGGATGGCGTTTTGGTCAGTTTGGGATTTCTTCTTGCGGCCTTGTGTGGTTTTATCGGCTATCGCCTCGCCATGCGCACCTTTCTTCGCATCTCTGAATCAGCCATGAACGTCGATTTGGATCGTGGAAAGCCGAGTCGGGAAAGAGTGGATCAGTTCATCGAAGAGGTGAATGAGAAGGCGCGGGAATATTATGGTGAATTGCAGCAACTCCAACCGGTCTATGATCGTGTTGGGCAAATCGAACGACTGGCTTTCTTGCAGGAGAAGGGTGTGATTTCTGAAGAAGAGTTTGAGGTGCTTAAGTCGGAGTTGGTCAACCCTTTAAAACTTTCAGAGTCACCGCAGTCAGGTCAGTATCTTTAGCGATCCAGATCGATTTGAGGGCAGATGAAATATTACGAAGATTCCGTTGTTGGTAGCGAGATTATTCCGCTAGCCAGCTATGAAGTGACGAAAGAAGAGATCATTGAGCAGGGGAAGAGATGGGATCCTCAGCCCTTTCACATCGATGAACAGGCAGCTGACAATTCTATTTTTGGTGGACTCGTGGCTTCATCGGCTCACCTGTTTTCGATCACTGTCTGGTTTGGCTCGAAATTCCCTGAGAAATGGGCCGCTGTCAGTGCACTGGGTTTTGATCAAGTGAAACTGCACGCACCGGTTCGACCGGGTGATGTTTTAACCTATCGCGCGGTATGTGCTGGCAAGCGCCCGTCGAAGTCGCGACCGGATTGCGGAATTGTTGAGTACCGAGGCGAAGTGCTGAATCAAAAGGAAGAGGTGGTGTTCTCTTTGGTCAGCGCAGCCCTGCATTCCATGCGAAACCCTGAGAACAGCTGAAGCTGCGATCCATTAAAGCCAGCGGCGCACCGATGCCTTGTAACTCGTGTAAACCTCACCAAACTTTTGCTCTAGATAGGCCTCTTCATACCGGATGGCACTGAAAGAAATGATGAGGACAGAAACGGGAAGGAGCGCAAGAATCCACCCATTCGAGAATCCAACGCCAGCGGCTGTCTGCACCAGCGCCATGCCCAGGTACATGGGATTGCGTGAGACCCGATAGATTCCAGTGCTAATGATTTCAGGCGTTGAGACCCAGGGTTTTGGATCCTGCCCGGTTTTCTTGAAAAGACCGATGGCTGCACCCATCGCAGACAACCCAAGAATTCCAAAAAGAAGTGCCAACCCCACGCGAAAGTTGAAAGCGAGGGTCAGTTTCAAGGGAAGAACGTACGCGTGTAAGAGCACGCCCACACCAATGGCCCCTAAATAGACGAAGGGTGGGGGGAGTCTGACGGCAGCACCATCGTTGGTTTGATCATTCATGTTTCTAACTATGACAAATCCCTTTCGATTGCTCCTCATTTATGTGCAAGCACAGTGCATTGCAGGCGTCATTCCCTCCTCCCCCTGTTAATTTCAGGACTCGCCTAATGTTCCTTGAGGTGAGTCGCGCTATGTTAAAAGGCGGTGTGAGAGAACGGAAGGCGGGGCTTTCCCATGAAATTGAGCAGCGGGGCGTAGCATTGGGACTGAGGTATCGAGCGTGAAGATCGACCTGAATTCGAAGAATTCTCCACAAGAGCAATTTGATGATGCCTTGGCCGAAGAAGTGGTTCGGCGTGGACTGCTGACTGAAGCAGAGCTTGACGAAGCACTCACCGAATGGGTGATTTGTGGCGGAACGCTGCTGACCAGTTTGTGGGAGTTCGGTCTCCTCCCCTTGCGCGATCTCAATGAACTAGGTTCCGATATGTTGAAGGTGCGAGCCGCTACCTTCGAGCAGCTCACCGAATCCAGTCTCGAACTCCTCGACGTATTGCCCGCATCGTTCATCCGAGAAAAACAGATTATTCCCGTACTCAAGGAAAGAAATTGCCTGTGGATTGCAAGCAGCCAACCCTGGCGCTTGGATATTGTTGATGAAGCACAGTTTCGTTCGGGCTCTGCCGTGCGCTTCTTGTATGTCAACGAGGTCTCTCTCGCTCAGTTCTTGGAGAAGAATTACGCGATCGCTGCCTCGCCTCGATTCAAAGTAAAGCCGGTCCTTCGCGATCGGACGGTGAAGAGTCAGGCCAGCGCTGAGGCACAGCTCTTGGAACCCATTGATGACTTGATGAGCCCCGAGGATTTCACGACTCTATGTGAGGGGCTCGATAGTGGCCCGGAGGAACCCGCTGCCGAACCGAGTCCCGCAGCACCTGCGCCGCCTCAAGTGACTCCCCCTCCCGCAGCTGTCGTGGAAGCGCCTCCAGCCCCTCCCGTGACCGCACCGCCGGTGTCCCCTCCTGTGGTGGAGGTTCCGGCCCCGGTGCAGCCAGTGGTAGCCCCTTCCGTTGAGGTGCCCGCGCCTGTGAGCGTGCAGGTGAGTTCAACGCCAGCGCCAGAAGAAGTCTTCCCCTCTGAAGAGAACTTGCCTCCGGCCCCGATTCTGCCTATTGCCGATCTGCAGGAAGTGTTGTCTCTCATTGACAGGGCAGAGGATCGAGAAACGCTCGGTGGCGTTGTGATGCGTTTTGCCCTTTCCAAAGGGAACCGCATGATGTTGTTCACCTACCACAATAGCTTGTGGATGGGTTGGACGGGCGGAGGCGAAGGTGTAGACCGTTTGCGCGTTGAGAGCCTCATGGTGCCCTCGGAGCAGGGAACCATCTTTGGTTTGGTCGGAAGCACAGGGGCACATTATCTCGGCCCGGTGGCTCCTCATCCCATCCATAAGAAAGTGTTCTCCGTGCTGGGTGATCCAACGCCCCAGACCATCGGCTTCTTTCCCGTTCATTACAAAGGCAAGATGGCTTTCGGGATTTACCTCGATGGGGGCAATGACTTGTCACAAGGTGTGGGTGAGATTCTCGTCATGGCGCAGCGCGTACCGCAGGCCCTTGAGCGCTTGGTTCAGAAGCGAAAGGCCCGTTAATCACGAATTTTGTCAGGATATCCAGGGAGATTCCGTTCGTCGACTTTTGTTGGGGGAGTTGTGAACGATCCGAAAAAATCTTTAGGGCGGGAACTCGCCGCGATCACAGAACGCGATCGGCTGCGCTACTCGCTGCTCGGCTTCTTATTGCTTCCCGTGCTCGGATTGGGCTTCATCTTTTTCCTCAAATGGTTTAAGAAACGGGGAGAGGTTCAGTCGTTTTTAAGAAATGCACGCGAGGGAAGGGCACGCGTCCACAGCTTGGAATACCTGGCTGGCAAGGAATCCGGCTCTTTGCGTAAGGGGAGCGAACCCGCCGCTCTTTTGATTCGTTATTCCGTACTTGGCGAAGCGGCAGAACTTCGAGTGGATTTGTCTGGGGAAGTCGCTTTTAAACACGCCCGCAACGTCGAAGCGATCTTGAGAAAGAACTTTCGTGAGATGGAGGTTGTCGGAATTATTTGAGATCGATGTGATGGAACGAAACTGTAACCTCTGAGTGAAAGGTCGGGATGGACCATGAGTAATATCGAAACTGTGCAGCGTTTCATTCAAGCGATGGCTCGAAATCAAAAAGATGAGATTCTCTCTTTTTTCGATGATGAGTCCATTTTCAATAATATTCCCATGAGTGTTGCCAAAGGCCGAGAAGAGATTTGGGGCCTGTTGGGGTTGTTGCATGAGAAGGCGCTCTCCGTCGAATATGTAATTCATCACATCGCTGAAAGCAAAGACGGCAGCGTGCTTACGGAACGTACGGATCGTTACGAACTTGCTGATGGTGTCGCAGCGTTTCCAGTCATGGGAATTTTTGAAATAGAGGGCGGAACCATTCGAGAATGGCGTGATTATTTTGATTTAAAGCAGTGCCTTGAACTATTGCCGAAGGGATCTCTGTGAGACGGTACCTGACGTTGAATCTATCCTCGTGATAAGGACATGATGAGATCGAAGAAGTCTTCTGGGGCGGACATGATCTCCACGCCGATCCCCGGTCGCTCAACGGAAGCCGCGGATTGATGCGCTCTTCGCCTTCTGGAGACCACTGCGACGATATCGGTGTACTCGTCGCCATCCGAAATCAGGTCCATGTGAAGCTCGGTTCCTGCGGTAATCCTTGACGACATCTGGATGAAGATTCCGCGGGGTGAGATGTCCGTTATGATCCCTTTGTACACGTCTGACCCTGTTCGTAGATTGCAGGGCAGGCGACACTTGAAACGCTGAAAGGTACGTCGTTCTTTGTCAAACTTCTGAAAAGCCATACCCAGATCATCGGAGCATGTGAGTAAGTTCTTTAACCTGAAATTCTGCGATGTTGAGTGAAATACTGATTAATTCTGGTGTTTTCCCCTGTTTCTTGCCGGAGCGCCAAGGGGTCACTTTAAGCCGGCCATGCTGGATTGTACGGTTGGGTTGGACAAGAACAGATTCTGGATAGCGCATGCCGCAAAGGACCGGATTAGCTATGAAAAACAATAGTTTAGAGAGATGTGTCGCTGCGGACAGGGCTCAACCCGCCTGTGGGGGCTTGCGACCTCATGCGGACCCACCCATGACAAGGTTTTTGAGGCCCTTGTTGATACTTGTCCTTCTCGTCTTTCTCGGCATGCTCGGCATGGGCTGTTCGACGGAATTGAGTCTTAGCAAGGCCCAGTTGGATACCATCAATCAGTTTGCTGGAGAGGCCTTCCGAGCCGAGCCTCATTATGTGGATCAGTTTCAGAAGGGGATCCTGCCCGAAGAGTTAATCGACTTGGGTGTGAGGGCGGCTCATTTTGAAACCCAGGGCTTGTATCTAGTGTTTTACGGCTTTCGAAAAGAGGAGTCGGGCATCTTGGTCCCGCGGGCTGGCGTTGTCATTCAAGAGAAGTTCGGTTCCGATTCTTCCACCGAATCGCTGGGCGAGAACCTCTTTTGGTATCACCTCAAGGGCTAGGTGTTTTCCGCTGTTTGAGGCTCTCTTGGATCCAATCGCTCGCCTCCTCTTCATGTGTGAATAACTTGTAGGGGAAGGGAAACGGGGAGATCAAGAGGAAGGCGTTGAGCACCATTTTGATCACGCCCAACTTGGGTGTGATGATGGCGACGCCCAGGCAAAATGCACGAGTCTCTTTCTGGTGACTCAGTACCCACCCGGCCAAGCGTTTGACGTGACCGATGTGTGGATCGTAATTTTTCATGTGGAAGATGAGAAAGAACTCGTCCATGCGGTCGACGTTTTCCTGCCAGCTTTCAAGCAGGCCGTCGATGTCTTCGGAGGTTTGGTGCCCCTTGAACCGGTAGCTCACGACGGGCCAACCGCTCTTGTCCTCAATGATGTGTTTCAATGAGACATCCTCAATTGATCCTTCAGAGCGAGATGATACACCGGATTTATCGGTTCTGAGTAAGGAGTCTGTAGAGTGTAAAATTCCCTAACGGGTTATTTAACTATTTGAAGATCTATTAAAAATCTCGCTGGCTGCGGGCCTGGTGGGTTTGCTTTTTGTACAGTTGTCTGCCGCACGAGGATTTCCAAGCTGGAAAGCCCGTGGAGCGAAAATCGGAGAAGTAAAATGAATCGAGCGTTTTGTCTATTGTTGGTTGCCTGGGGTCTTCTTGCTTGTGCCTCGGAAGAGCCGCAGCCTGAGGTGCCACTGGGGTTTTTCGCTCACTACACGGACAGCGTGTGCAAGGAGATCAAGCAAGTCAGTGCAAAAGCACCTAGCGCAGAAGTACACATGAAAAAAGATCTCGCGATCTGTCGGGCAAAGGCGTTTGTCGCCGAGGGCGATGCCAGCTTTTCAGTTTTTCGTTTCGATGACAGCGTTGGATTGTATCGGCCGCAGGAAGTAGGGCCCTTTGCCAGCCTGGAAACTTGCAATGCTACGCTGGAGACTCTTCGCCCCTTTTTCGGAACGACGATTTGCGTTGGGAAGTCCGCCCATAAACCCTTCGGCTTCTAATCTCAGCTAGCGTACTCTGATGGCTTGCTCGGTGTATTGGCGTGTCATTTCTTCCATCTTCGGTGTGATCACAATGTCGTGTGGGGAGTAACCGGGTTTGTAGGTTCCCAAGACTGCTGGAATCAGACCGGCTTGATCTCGAAGAATCTGCCAGATGCGGACAGCTTGCTGCCAGCGGCCCCCATAGAGTTTCAAGATGCGCTGTTCGTCCGCGCGCAATAGGTAATTCCCGAAGCGTAAGCCGAGCTTGATGAAATGGGTGCGTGCATAAAAGCCCACGGCCGTTCGATACGCCGTATCACCATAAAGATGTTGGTAGACATCGTAGGCCAGGGCGCGATGCTCAAGTTCTTCGCAGAAGTGCCAGCGCCAGATATCGCCGACAAAGCCTTCGGTGTCGTCCACCAACCCATTCTTGATTTCGTGGACGATGGCAGCCGATGCGAGGGATTCAAAAGTTTCCGCGTAGGCGAGATGAAATTTGAGAGATTTGGTCTCGCTCAAATGTTTGTAAACCAGCCGATTTTCTTCTTCGAGGCTTTTTAAATCGGGGAAGCCTTTGGAGGCCATAGCGTCGTTAAAGCGTTTGTGCTGTTGAAAATGCTGTGCCTCTTGTCGGCAAAATTGCTCCATGTTGTCGCGCAGGGCATCGTCCGTCACCAGGGGCATGGCCTGCTTCATGGAACGGATCATATAGGGTTCCAGGTGATGGAGAACGATGGAAAAGCCGGTGAAATAATGCGATGCCTCGGGCTTGCCCCGTAGAAATACAGGCTCAAAGGGCTGGTCATAGTCGAATTGCATGTGACGAACCTGGAGACGAGACATGGGCTTCCTTCAGACGCTGCCCAGCGTTACGACGCGTCGTAGCAATTGAAACTTCATTGTTGGTAGTACAGGGGGGAACTCGAATCCTAGCTGCCTTGTTTCTGGATTGCATTAGAATTCATGACGCTGATTCAAGATTTTCAGAGTGAGGGCGGAGATCTCGTTGGAATTCTAATTGGTAGCCTGTATGGGATAATCTAGAGCCCTGAATGGATAATACGGGCTGTCCCCAAACTGTGTCGGGGCCTACTCAGCTTCGACGGACTTTCGTCTGTGCCGAATCAGGGATTGACCAGGCGAGACTTCGCCCAGGCTCGAGCCTCCTCGTCCGTACCGAAAATTTTTGTGGGGTAGGGGAGGGGTGCGAGGATCAGAAATGAATTCAGCAGGAGCTGAGCGGCCATGGCGCGGCCGCTGACAATGGAGTTGCCACGGCAGTACTTCTTGAGCAGATCCATATTGGCCAGCGCCCATTTCGCCAAGGGTTTGACGTGGGAGATCTCTGGTTTGAAAGAGTCGATTTTTGTGATGAAAACAAAGGTCTCGCGACGATTGGCAATGGTGTCCCAGCAATTCACCAAGTACTCGATATCTTCTTTGGTTTGCTGCCCGTCGAACTTGTATTCAGCCACAGGCCATTCAATCAGATTTTCTGTTATCGCTTGCATGGTCTACCCCGCGTTATCGACGCCATACGGTGTCAATTCGTTTGTATTTCGGCTGAACGGGGAGTCAGATTTAGAAAATAGTCGCCATTGCAGGGCAGATGGGAGGTCTGCGACTGCTGTTTTGTGCCATTTGGGCCCCTGTAGTGGGGTGTAGTGCCGGCGATCCGGGCGGTCGGTACAATTAACTTGATTTTAACTGTTTGACCGCCGTGAGGAAGTAGCGGCAGACTAATTCTGAGGCACGTTCGATGTCCACGGGGAACTCGGAATCGGTCAAGCGGGGCCCCACAGTGCCGTGGAGCAGAGTCTCCAAAACCCAGGAACTCTCCAGGACATCGTGCTCGGGCAGGGCGCCTTCCTCGATGCCGGAACGGATCACTCCACGCAAAAGCTCACGGCTGAGTTGGGTGATTTCGTCCACCTTCTGGGAGCTGTCGCCGCCGGTTTTCTTGCGAAATCCCGGTGAGATGACTTTTTCGTACAGGGCGTGATGGTCCGAGAGAAAATCGAGGATACTGGAGACCATGGTCTTCAGGCGTTCCTGGAAATCACCCGTCTTTTTCATGGCATTTTGGAACTTGCGGGCGAATTCGATCTGGCCTTGCTCCACCATGCCCCCGAAGATGGCTTCTCGGTTGGGGAAGTAAACGTAGAGCGTACTGCGCGAAACCCCTGCAGCGTCAGCGATTTGGGCCATGGAGACCTCGTCGTAGGGAGAGGTCTCAAAAATCTCCTGGGCAGCCTTGAGAATCTCAGTGCGCCGCAGGTCCTGGCGCAGTTCCCGCAGGGCTTCTTCTCGGTCGGTTTTCTCACGAAGTGGATTCGACATGGCTACCCGATCCCGCCCCTTCGAGGGCTGCTAGAGCCTGATTCACGGGGCTTGACTCTCTGGTTCAGTTTATCTATTGATGTATCGGACATAATGTCCGATTTGGCAAGACAACGTGTGTGTAAATGCAAGACACGGTGCCTTTAAAGGAGCCCCGAGTGGAGTTGCATTCAAAGAAGGTTTCCCTGGATTCGCCAGCTTTCAGCAAGCCGGGCGCTGCCGCTTGAGCAGCGGTTGAAGCAAATATTTGAAATGAAGTAGCAACATCGGAGGACGGAAAGAATGGGTGTATCACGACGAACCTTTCTAGCAGGTGCGGGTACCACTGTAGTGGTCGCAGGACTCGGACTGCACTTCCTTCGACCGCGAGGCGGGCTGACCTATCCCGATATCATCAAGTCAGCAGCTCAAAAAATTCAATTCGGTGATTGGTCTGACGTTTATCGCGAGAAGTGGAAGTGGGACAAGATCGTAAAAGGTTCCCATAATCGCGCGAACTGTTTTTCAGCATGCTCGTGGGACCTGTATGTCAAAGAAGGCATTGTCTGGCGCGAAGAACAGCACGCCGCCTACGACGCATCCCATGAGGGCGTGCCCGACTTTAATCCGCGTGGTTGTCAAAAGGGTGGTTGTTATAGCGATTTGCAAACCGAGCCCTCGCGTATCCTACATCCGCTGAAGCGGGTGGGTGAACGCGGCGAGGGTAAGTGGAAGCGCATCAGTTGGGATGAGGCCTACGACGAGATCGCCGATGCCGTCATCGACGCGGCGGTCGAGGGCGGTATCGAGACCGTCATTCACGACAACGGAACGACCAATAACGATTATGGTCCCGACTCCCAGGGAGAGATGCGCTGGACCAACGCCTTGGGTTGCACTGTCATTGATTCATGGGCAGGCGTGGGTGACATGCCCAATGGTTTTGTGCAGAGCATGGGGATCCTTTGCGCGGACGGCACCTCCGATGATTGGTTCCTCTCCGACTACATCGTGCTCTGGGTGGCCAACCCCAGTTACACCCGTATCCCCGACGTCCATTTTTTCCATGAGGCGCGCTATCGAGGTGCCAAGCTGGTGATCATCTCGCCCGACTTTTCGGCCAGCACCATGCACGCCGATCTCTGGGTGAACCCGAAGCAAGAGACGGACGCCGCCTTCGGGTTGGCCGCCGCCAACTTCATTATCGAAGAAGGTCTCTACGACGACGAATCGGTGCGTGAGCAGACGGACCTACCCTTTTTGGTGCGCGAGGACGATGGTCGCTATTTGCGCGAATCCGACCTGAAAAAAGATGGCACCGACGATCTCTTCTACTTCTGGGATGAGACCAAGGATGCCATGACCGAAGCGCCCGGCTGTGTGGGCGAAGGCGGAACCCATCTGAAGCTCAACGGAAAGAAACCTGCCCTCGACGGGCGCTGGGAAGTGGAACTTTCCGACGGCACACAGGTGTGGGTGCGCCCGCTCTTCCAGGTGATGCGCGACCACCTCAACGCCAGTTACACCCCGGAGAAGCAGGAGAAGACCACGGGCGTGAATGCCTCGGTGGTGGAGCACTTTGCGCGCGGCCTGTCCGGCGCGGGCGCGGCCATGATCTACTCCTCCTGGGGAGCCTGCAAGAATTACCACAGTGACCTCTTCCAGCGCGCCATGGTATTGCTCATGGCCCTCACGGGAAACCAGGGCAAGAAGGGCGGAGGTTTGCGCATTGCGGCTTGGTGGGAGTTGAAGGGTGCCGACGAAATTGGCGCCGCCGAATTCGTCCCGCCTATGGAAGACATACTCAAGCTCGCTCCCAAGGTGATGCGCGGGTACGCCCAGGGCGAGTTCGAAAATCCCATGAGAGCCCTCACGCCGCGCGAGTGGGAGTGGCTCATCACGGGATACAGTAAGAACTTCCCGGTGGTTCCCCTCATGCCCTTCCTGTACTACCACGGTGGGTATGACACCATCTGGGATCTCCCCCAACACCAGGATCCCACGCTCCCGCGGTCCACAGCCGACTATATGAAAGAAGCCGTGGAGAAGGGTTGGATGCCCATCCACCCCGCGCCGGGGAATCCACCCCGGGTTTACATCTTCACCGGCTGTAACCCGCTGCGTCGTTGGCCCTCGCCACAAACGGCCAAAGAACATTTCTGGAAGAAGACGCCACTGATCGTCTCCACGAACTTTCGCTGGAGTACGAGCACCATGTTCGCGGACATCGTGCTACCCGTAGCCGCCTACTACGAAAAGTACGGCATCAAGTATTGCGTTTCGTCTATGCCCTACATCATAGCCTGCGAGCAGGCGACGCCTCCTTTGGGCGATTCCAAGATCGACTATGAAGTATTCGGTCAACTGACGGAGCGCGTTGCCAATCGCGCGGCGGAGCGCGGCATTACCGAGGTGGAGGGCCCCATGGGTCGCCCGCTCGACCTCACCAAGGTCTACGAGAGCTGGACCATGAACGGTGAACTCGACCCCATGGATCCGCGTGGGCTGATGGATCGCATTTTCAGTCGCAGCCCGAACGTGGGCAATATCAGTGGTGAGGATGCCATGAAGCTGGGCATCGTCCCGGTCGTCGAGGAGAGCACCTACAACATCATCAACCAGAGTTGTAGTACCTTCGTACCTGGCGAAACCTTCACGCCCTATGAGTGGTTCCGCGAGGACAAGATGGCCTGGCCGACCATTACGGGTCGCCAGCAGTTCCTGATCGATCATCCCTGGTTTGTGGAGGGGGGTGAGTCACTGCCGGTGCACAAGGACTCGCCGGGCATGCGCAGTGGCTACAAGCTGCGGCTCACCAGCGGTCATACTCGCTGGAGTATCCACGCAACTCAGCGCGACCAGAAGCTGCTCTTGCGTCTGCAGCGCGGTGAACCCGCGTGTTGGATGCATCCCGCGGACATGGAGGAGCGTGGCATCAAGGATCATGACAAGATTCGAATCTTTAATGACCACGGTACTTTCGAGGCGCGCGTAAAGATCGCTGCGCGCATGCAACCCGGCATGGTGCAGATGTACCACGCCTGGGAGCCCTACCAGTTCAAGGGCTGGAAGGGACAGCAAGAGCCTGTCGCGGCCCCCTGGAAACCTTTGCATCTGGCGGGAGATTACGGCCAGTTGCATTATCGTATGTATTACAACGCCCCCGGTCACAACCCGCGTGGCATTGGCATTGAAGTAGAGAAAGTTTCCTAAAAGGAAGCTAAAAGGAATTTTAAAGGAGAAGCGACGATGAAAGCTCAGCTCGTCAAAGGCGTAGATGCAACTGCTCTACTCGATGTGAATGGCAAGGTGTGGAATTCGGTGAAAGCCGAAACCATCAGCTTGGAAGGTACGCCCATCGGTATTCAGCCCACGGAAATTATCCGCACGACTTGGGCGGATAAGAAGATCGGTGCGGTGGGCAGTGTGCAAGCACAAGCCGCCCACAATGGCGAGGCCCTGGCCTTCCGCTTGGAATGGCCCCTGGCCAAGTCCAGCACGACTCATGGAGACAATACCTCCTG
>PIVT01000229.1 GCA_003353845.1 Pseudomonadota bacterium
ACGAACTCACTTTCCCGGGCTCCCTGACGTCCGCAGGATTGGCGAATGCAGTTTCAGCTCGCAGCCGGACCCATCGTCTCACTCGGAATGGACTGTCGAGTCGCGCAGGGGAATCTCACCCCCACGCGCTCACAGAACCGGACGTGAGATTCTCACCTCATCCGGCTCTTACCGTCCAGCCGGTGGTCTCGCTCCGAGGCTCCAATGGACGAACAAGCTCCCATCGCGGACCGCGACCCGGCCCAGCCAGAGGTACGCCCGCATCCATCTGCCTCGGAAACGCTTGTACTTCCGCATCGCCCACTTGACAAGTGCGCGGGTGACCCAGTATCCAACGACTTCGTGGCAGCGCGATCGATAGAACCGACCGTAATACTGCACCCAGCCTCGCACCACAGGATTGATCAGCCGTGCAAGGTCTGCCAGCGACTTGGTACTCATTCTTCGAGAAAGGTGCCAGTCACGGATAGTCGCCCGGATCTTCTTGGCCGCCTTGTTACTGATGGCCGGTAGAAAGCCCAAAAAGGTCTTCCGGCTCGGTCCCTGAGCACTCCGGGGTCTGAAAGTGTATCCGAGGAAGTCGAACTTGTACCCTCCGTAATCACCCCTCCGCCGATAGTCCTTACAATAGACGATCTTCGTTTTCTGCGGGTGCAACTCCAGATGGCACTCCCTCAACCTCCGCCGTAACGCCTCCAGAACCAACTGAGCTTGGGACAAGCTGACGCAGTGGATCACGGCATCATCGGCGTACCGCTCAAACGGTACTGTTGGATACGTTCTCCGCATCCATTCGTCGAACGCATAGTGCATGAACAGATTCGCCAGCAAGGGGCTAATGACGCCACCTTGCGGCGTTCCCGCAGTGCGGCTCTCAATGATCCCATCCTCCCGTTGCACCGGAGCTTTCAGCCACCGGTCCACGTAAAGGTGGATCCATCCAAGATCCGTGTGATGCTTCACTGCCTTCATCATCAGGTCATGATCCAGACTTCCGAAAAAGTCCGAAATGTCCAAATCTGTGACCCAGTCCATGCGCCGGCAGCGTGCTCGCGCTGCCCCCACCGCATCCAACGCCGACTTGCCTGGCCTATATCCGTAGGAGTCCGGGTGGAACACAGGCTCTACCATTGGCTCCAACGTCAGCTTGGCCACCATCTGCGCCACTCGGTCTGCTACCGTCGGTATACCCAACGGTCGCATTCGACCATCCCCTTTGGGGATCTCCACCTGACGAACCGGAGGCGGAAAGTAGCTCCCGGAGGACATCCGATTCCAGATCTTGTAAAGGTTATCCTTCAGATCCGCCTCGAACGCTCCCACCGATTGCCTATCCACCCCGGCCGCCCCATGGTTGGCTTTCACCAACCGATACGCCTTCATGACAAGATGCTTGGAAATACTGTACGGCTTCGCCTCAGACATGGGCTCCTTCCCTTTCAGGTTGGCTCACCCCTTCGGCCGGACGGTTCAGCCCCTTCGCTCCACCCGCATTACCAGGCTTCATCACTACTACGAGCTGATCCGTCCCTGCGCTCCGCGTCGGTACTCTCACCCTCGGGGTTCCGGCCCCTTGGACTTCTCCCTTCGCATCGGAGCGCCAGGTTCCCACGTTCCGCATGAAAGCCTGAACCAGGATCGCGCCGTCTATCTGCCGGCCACCGTCCAGCCAGTAAACAGGTTTCCGCTGGACTTCTTCACAGACCGCGAAAGATGTCTGATTTCGATGGCAGTTGTGTAGTTTTCGACAGCTCATCAACGGTTCACTTGCGTTCGCCTTCCTGGCCCCCACCTGACGGGGTATCCTCCCCGCCTTTTCCCGATCCGCTCACCACCTGGGATCTCATCCCCACGCAGCGTCGGGTGGTTTGAGAACTGATCCTGCAACCCGTTCTCGGGGGGCCCACCCCCATCTTCCATGCAGCATGGCTTCTGTCAGTCGGTCTTTTCGACCTCCCTTCAGTGCCTTCGTGGCACACTTTCGCGGACTACGGCCGCTAGGGACGCAACCACAGAAGCGCAAAACTGGCCGACCCACGCTGCGAGTCAAGTCGGACCATGTAGCGCCCAGTCGGCAGCGATCGAACCAGGTCGGACGCAAAGGTCAATCGCCCGCTGCCCTGCCGCAGCAACACCCCCGCGGCCAGTGGAGCCACCAATCTGCCCTCCACGTCATAGACACAAATGTCCGCCGAGCCCCCGAATGGGTGTCGGTACTCCAGCTCGAGCGACCGTTCTCCGGTCCAGGGGTGTGCCCCGGCCAGCGCAAGAGCCACCGTGCCGATCCAGCGCGCCGGCGCGACGGGAAAACTCTGCCAGCGATAGAGCTGCTGACCATCCGACGCGAGGGAGAGAATCATCCAGGCCAACTCATCTCCCGCGCTGACCCGGGTGAAAATAATCTCCCAGGGTCCGACCCAGCCGCTTTCGCCCGCGGCCAGCGGCACGAGTTCCAACTCCCGA
>PIVT01000230.1 GCA_003353845.1 Pseudomonadota bacterium
GGGCACGCGACCTGTTTTTGCTGCTGTTTATGATTTCCTGGAGTTGCCAGCGCCTAGGCGCTGCCACGTGGTCGGCGTCTTCACCTAAGTGCTGCGCCTTGACTTTGGAGCCCTGCCGCCTTCCTCGAACAAGCCGCCCCTGGCCTTGTAGAGAAGCTCGCAGCGACGCTTGAAGTCCGAAACCGATTTGTTGATAAAGTCCTCGGGCAACGCCTTGGCTGTGCGGGCCAAGCGCTTGATGAATGCCTGGCGTGTCTCCCTCTTGTCCTCCGGCCAGGCACGCTCCTGACGTCGCATTCGCTTCTCCACCTCCGCCCAGACAGCGAAGTCCATGACGTTCAAGTCGGGCGAGCGCTTAGGGATCTCCAAGACGGCCATGCGACCTGCGGACTTGGCAACCCTGCCCTCCTTGGACCTATTCCCTGCATTGTCGTTGTCTTCGAGCAGAGTGAACCGTCTCTTTGCAAGGTGAGCCTTCGTAGGCGCTGGGACGATGATGCTGCACTGCAGCGCAAACGCAACACCTCCCGCCCTCCGCCCTCCGCCCCCGCCTGACCCCACCGCCAGCTGTCCTTGACCGACTGACTGGTGCTTACATGTACCCCTTGATGAAGGACTTCAAAGGGCTGACAGGTCTGTGACTCCGGCTCCACTGTTTGTTGGACTGCGACGGGCTCAGCACCTGAAAATACATGGCCCGCAAAGTAAGAACTGAGGAAAGCCATCGGGTTCCAGTCAGTTGACGGAATAAATTTCGCAAGTTAAACAGACTGCCATAGAAGGCAAGTTTGCACCATGTCCCCCTTGCCCCCAATTGCAATGTTGCGCGGGCTTGCGAGGCGTGCTGCCCAACCCCATGTTTCGAAACACGGAAATTTCGCAAGTTGGATGCAAGGAAACAGCCGCCAACGTTGCGATGGGGGGGCCGGGGGAGTGGAGTCCAAGTTATCCTGACAACCAACATCAGCTAGCACATGCCAGCGTGAACGTGCTCTCAACTTGCGAAATTTCTTCCGTCAGCAGTAGCCCTTCACGTGCTCAACTGGTTTTCCATTGCCACAATGCAAGGACCAGACTGGGACCAAGGAGGGCCGCCGCGCGGCCCCAAACTAAGCCCATGCACGGGTCTTAGATAAGCAAGTCCAGAGGTGCGCCGCCAAGCCGCCATATAAGCAGCTCCATCTGCAGCCCTTGCGAGGGCTCCCAACTAAGCGAGCCCTTATATAGGCCGCCGCAGCCCACCAACTAAGCGGCTCCAAGGTCCGCCAGTGGCTTTCCGCCAGAAGTCCAGACCAGCGGGGTCGCGTCAACGACTGGCTTGCGCTCGGTGGCACTGGTCCCGCTCCACCAAAAAGCGTGCGACGTCGACTAGTGGCTCGCCAAACCGGACCTGGACCGCAGAGCCTCCTTGATGGGCAAGAAGCGCATCTTGTGTGTGAGCTTCACTGCCACGTGAAAGTGTTTACTTCCATGAAGACAACCATCTTCAACGTTTCCACAGGCGTGGTTCTTGGCCTGCCAGCTTTGCCGTCCGCGTCCGAGCACGGATTCTGCACAGCATCGAGCATAGCGTCCAAGACATGCTGCCTGGTGATGCCAGTCAGCAAGCGCAGCGGCCGGTCGGAGCTCTCCACAGTGGCACTGAGGATCTCCGCCAAGGTCACGAGGTAGACCGAGCTGCAGGCGTCAGCCTGCTCCGGGGCCCACCAATCGTCGAGAGCGGACACAACCACCGACGCTGCGTTGCTAACCTCGGTTGCTGCCGCGTCCAAGCCTCCGGCTGGCAGCCCCAGGAGCGATGCCGCCTTGGTGCGTGGCTGCCCAATCCTTACTGCACTCAAATCCCCGCCATCAAAGACGGCCACGGCCACGGCGGCTGAAATCTGTGAGCGCGATGGCCTTGCCACTGCCGGCGCCACTTGCCTTTGCTGCGCCTGGTTCTCTGGCGCCGCCATGAGATGTGCAAGCAGTGGTGGCTGGTCAGCTAGGTGGACTCTACGACCTGTAAGCCGAGCAGGCCATGGTGCACGTGGATTCTGCTCAGCGTTCGCAACGTGCTGCAATACTCATGGAACTACAACACCCGAAACATTTCGTTTTTGGTTGGGAATTCATAATGACAAACTATTGACAATATAGAAAACCCATAATGACAAACTAATGACATATTCGATGACCTATTTTTTGCATAATGACAAATCATTTCTGAATAATAAAACATTCTCCTAACGGAACTATTTTATTCTATCGGATGAATTTGTCATTATGCAAAAAATAGGTCATCCGATATGTCATTAATTTGTCATTATGGGTTTTTGGAAATGTCATTAATATGTCATTATAAATTCCCAAGGAAAATCGCACACGCAGGCCCGCGTGTTGCATGTTGTACGCTGAAACATCAACGGGAGCGGTTCGAATCGCTTGGGCAAGCTTCACTGCGATCGTTTACGGTTGCTCAA
>PIVT01000231.1 GCA_003353845.1 Pseudomonadota bacterium
CTGGTCACAAGCGCCGCGTGACCGAGGTGTTTTGGAGCAGACGTGAACGGATCAGATTTGCAGCGTCGATGGACGGCGCCGGTTCCTGTGGAGCCTCAGAGGTCGGCGGCGGCGCCACAACGATCTCCTGGAAGGCCTCTGTCGCTTCGTGCGCGAATAGTGACGGCAGGGGTGGCTGGGGCACCTGCGACGGCGCCGCCACTTGCAAGGACAGAGCACGCATGCGCAGCGTGAGCGATATGGAACGCGCGATATTTGTGTGCATGCACGCATGTGTATTGTATCACATATGCGTTTCCCAGGAAATGGTGCGTCGACATGGCCAACCCGACGATGAAGTTCTGCTCAGAGGCCGTGTTATCCTTGTTCCAGAACGAGTATGGTCCTTGCCACCACGTGGCAGCCTTGGATTGCAGATTTTTGCGTTCCCCGCTCGAGCTCGAATGTGGCCAGTACCTAGACTCCGAGCCTCTTTCCGATTACGGTCAAGATCGAACATAGTCCGGTGCTCGAATTGCTTTCCGAAGTCCGGAGAGAGTTAACTGACCTGCCAAAATTCTTTAAAGCCAAGAGCATCCGGTGCTCGAAGTGCGACGGGTTAATGCACGCAGAGCATTTCAGCAGAAAGAACATCGATTCGATTGAAGAGCGGCTCTTGATGATATTTTCTGGCGAGGCGCGCGTGCAGCCGTTCAAGCGGATGGTGACTTGCGCGGTATGCAGTGATGGTGAAAAGACGTCGGTGCAGAAATTGAACGAGCATATTCAGAAGCAAGAATACACAATGGAGATGACGTTGAACATGAAAATCATTCGCCAAGATCTGCCGTTGGTCAGCGTGGACACAACATGGAATCTTGGCGAAAATGCTTCGGAGGCAAAGCAGCGCTTGGCGAGGCTCGCAATGCGTGAGCTCACGCTGATCGAGCGGCAATTATCGCGTGGGAGTGGCCGTGCCCCCCGCGCAGGTGCGCCAAACAGCCAGGCGTCCGATGCAAGTATGCCATCTGAATCGGATTGAGCAGGTTGTTCCGTGCGCCATGACATCGGAATCGGATTGGATCCGTGCACAGTTTGGAGAAGGTGGCTAAGTCACATTCATTAGCGTAGGCTTGTCGTGCGGATTTCTTACAGCACGTGCCGTCAGCGCCCACGCACTTGGCGCTGCGCCGACGCCTCGGACATGTATTGTTATTGTTATTGTTTCTGTGCGTGTGTGAACGTGTGTGTGTTTGTGTGTGCGGGGTTCCATGTGTGTGTGTTCGTGTGTGTGTGATTTCTTTTCTTTTTATTGTTCTATGCGGCGGGCTCTCGCACGCGCGCGCGCCTGCTGATGTGTATGCGTGCGCGTGTGTGTGTGCTTGTCTGTGTGTTGTTGTGTTTGTTGCGTGCTTTCCAGCATATTGCAGTATTGCAAACAACAGCACGCACAACGAGCTACGGCTCGTTATTTGTTTCGTCTCTCAGGTTGGAATTGGAAATGCATGCGCACATTTTGTTGCGTTCAGGATTGTCTGTTTTCGACGCACGCACGTGTACACGCTTTTCATCTGCGGCAGCGCAGACTTGTTCAGGCACGCTCATTGTCTTGCATGCCAACCGGACGCACGCACACGTGTCATTGCGCATCTTTCTGTATCGGATATTCATTCTTGTGTTTCAGGTAGCAAAGCTTTGTTGCCTGCCGCAGTGGGAGTGGCCTTGCCCCCCGCGCCATGTCGAAGCGTCGATGGACGTAGGATAACAGATGGGAACAGCGCGGGCAGAGCAGCTCCGCCAGCTCGGGGAGGCGTGATATGCAAGATTGGAGCCAACACGAGTGGAGAAGGCTGTCTGAGGAGCAGCCACAGGAAACGACTGCGCGACGTGCAGGACATGATCACGCAGCCTCCACGAACACCGCCACATGGCGGCGGGCAGAGCAAACATCATCTAGCATTGAGACAGTTCCAGGAGAAGCCTCAAGTATTCCTCCGAGCGAGGAAGGTGATATTGATAACGATAACGAGTTGCTGCTCTTGCAGTTCCCACCCGCCGATGCGCGCTCTTTGTTCACGGAACCGTACACTGGAGCAGTCTGCATTCGTGTGCGGAGCATTTGATGCAGCTGTACGACGTGAGATTGAAGATGCGTCGAAGATCTTTCGGAAAAACCAAACACATTCGCCAAGCTACGTGCAATTGTTAGGTGCGCGCAGCAGAATATGCGCCGCTTACGCAGCTTTGTATGAGTTCCTCAAGCCGGAGGCCAGGCAGGGCAGTTTATCCTTTTCGCACGATCTGGTTGGCATTAAATCCTTTGCTTCAATCGAGGACGCAGAAGCACGCGGCATCCCTGAGATTGACAAGCCTGAGTTCAACAGCCAGACAGCACCCAGCGCGATCGAGGATCTCAGCACGACATTGCAAGCTATCGCCAGTTCTGAAACGGCGCAGCATTCCAGCGAGAGGAGCGAGCGTC
>PIVT01000099.1 GCA_003353845.1 Pseudomonadota bacterium
TTAGAGGCGCGGACCTGAGATACGCGAGCCTAATAAGCGCGAACCTAGAAGGCGCGAACCTAGCAGGCGCGGACCTGAGATACGCGAGCCTAATAAGCGCGTACCTAGTAGGCGCGAACCTAGAAGGCGCGAACCTAGCAGGCGCGAACCTGGCAGGCGCGTACCTACGAGGCGCGAACCTAAGAGACGCGGACCTGATAGGCGCGAGGATGTTCGTCGGTTGGACGCTACAGAGGATAGACCATGACGCCTAAAGAGCTCATTCGATTGTACGCAGAGGAAGGCCGCACAAACTTCTCTGGTATTCGGCTGTACGGAGACGATCGGAGCTTTGCAGGAGCTTGTCTGTATGGGGCTGATTTCACTCTGGCTAACTTGTTCAGAGTCAACATGTCCGGTTGTGACCTAAGTCGAGCGATGTTTGTTCGAGCAGATCTGCGCAAGGCTTGTTTTAGGAATGCCGATCTGTCCGGTGCGAACCTAGGTGGCGCCGATCTCACTGAAGCTGACTTGACTTGCGCCAATCTATCATTCGCAGATTTCATCGGAGCCAAACTCACCGGAGCCGCGCTGACCGGCGCAACGATTCGCCTCGGCGATGTAACCGTTGGTTTGGACGGGATCTACAAAGAGCAATCATGAGCTGGGCAAAGCAAGATTGGAACGCGTCGCACAGAGCCATCGCTGATCTATCTGGTAGCAATGCGGAGATCTGTGAAGGTGTGCACGAGCGAAAAGGTAGGTACGAGCTCGAGGTACTTCTTGGCTCGCAGATCCGTTGTTTCCCCCTCGAGCTCATCGAAGAGCTCATTGCTGCTCACAAGAAAGATCTGGCATGACACTCTATCTAACTAACAACGGTATCTACACCACCATCCTATCCGCCATGCGCAGCAACCCTATCTGGATTGAGCGCGTCATGCTCCATACGGAGCTACGATGAAAGCATCAACGAAGCGGCGACGGAGCGGAGAGCGGCGGGGCGTTATCCCCGGTGCGACTTGGGCCACGTCGGCAAAAAAAGGTGAGACGGCGGAGATCGTCATTGATCAAGAGGCAGCTCGGAGGCACGTGCCCTTTGCCGGCAAGCTCCATCCCACACGACGCCGACCACTCCATGCACTCCGCGGGCGTGCGCTCAGGCGACGGGTGGCGTGGCTAAAGCGAGACACGCAAAAAAGATGGGAAGCGTTCGACGCCAAGGGTGGCGAGTTTCGGCACTTTAAAGCGGCACCAGTTGCGTTTCTTGCTGTGTTGGATGCGCCACCCCGACAGATTAGACAAGCTGCACGAGCCCGGAGGTTCGCATGAGGACCGTTCGAAGTGAATATCACAAGTACCTACTTGCACGTATGACGAAAGCTCTTGTAGACGCCTCGAAAGACTCCCATGAAACAGAATTCTGCCGCGAAGGTGCTCGAGTGTATGTTGTGCGGAAAAAGGCAGAGCAACAATGTCGCTAGGAGCAAATATCAGAGAGGCCCGGGAATGGTGGGAAATGACGCAGCGAGATGTTGCTGATCACCTAGAGGTGACAGTCCCTATTATTTCCAGGTACGAGAGCGGCGAAAAGATACCCAGCCTTGAGCGCTTGCAGGAGCTTGCAGAGCTGTTCGAGATCTCCATAGATGAGCTGGTGGCATCATGAGAAAGGAGCTACTCGAGCGGTACAAAGCAGGCGAGCGCGATTTCTACGACGCGGACCTGAGAGGCGCGAACCTAGAAGGCGCGTACCTACGAGGCGCGAACCTGGAAGGCGCGTACCTGGAAGACGCGAACCTTAGAGGCGCGAACCTAATAAGCGCGTACCTAGTAGGCGCGAACCTAGAAGGCGCGAACCTAGCAGGCGCGAACCTGGCAGGCGCGTACCTACGAGGCGCGAACCTCCGAGACGCGTACCTGAGATACGCGGACCTAAGAGGCGCGAACCTGAAAGGCGCAACAATTCGGTTAGGTAATAGGGTAATCACTCTCTAGAGCATCGGAGACATGCTCGATTGGTCTGTCTATCTGCGCACGGCTGCTGTCTTTGCTCGCCAAGGCTTCAACGTGATACCCCTCCCACCATGCACCAAGCGACCGATCATTCGGTTCGCAGATCTAAACAAGCCAGATTCAAGAAGGATCAACCGAGATGATATCAACAACTGGAGACAACAACACAATCGAAGGGACTATGATGGGCTGGTGGGGGCATATCTCCTGCCTAATAGTAAAGGAGGATGGCACTATACAATTGTTGACATTGACGATCAAGAGTTCGAACAGACAGCAAGAGGAGCTTTCGGATCTTCTAGATTCTCTGTTCGAAGAGGATCGCGTAATCGGCACTACTATTACCGTTCCGAAGACTCGCGTAGAGCCCATCTCCTCCAAGCCTACGGACCACGATCAGTAGATATCATCGCCACCACGGGAGTCGTACTACCTGGTTCCATCCACCCTGATGGGGACGAGTACGAAGCCAGTGTCCCGATAGAGCAGTGGCACTTGATGGATCTGCCCGTACTCAACCTAGAGAAAGTAGACGAGTTACGCCATGCCCAACGAGAAACAAACCGAGTCGAAATTGAGAGCTGCCGTAGAAGCGCTCCGGCGATCCGAGACCGCGCTGGCTTCATCCATGCACGAGCTCCGAGACAGTATCGAAATTCTCTCTGGTGTGGATATGTCCTCCCCCGCACTGGAATTCACACTGAGATGGGCGACACCCCGCTTGAGGAGCTGCAGAGCGGAACAAAGTGTTATGCAACATATCGCGGCGACAACACGCCAAGCGCTCATGTCCGCGATTACAGAGGAAAGCGATACTTCTATGACATGAGCACCGAGCCAAAACGTTACTGGACGATGACGGAGTCCAACGACGATCCGCATCTCATACAAGAGCCGGGCGAGAACTACATTGACGCTCTTGCTCGCAACCTTAGAGATCGTCTAGGTCTCGAAGTTGAGATACTCGATGCCAACGGATACATCGCAGACCAAGTGCCAGAACTCCCGGACAACGTCACCGCATTTCTTGTGGCGGCACATGGTACGGGCAAAACTATTATGGCCAAAGCCGAGCACGCTCGTGCGGCGACAAGCATTAGTGTCTGCAACACCCAGGCATTGACCGTCGCCAACGCAGCAGTGCTAGGTCTCACTGCAATCTATCAGGAGATCGCCGCAAAGGCATCGTGCTGCATTCCGTCCCTCCATCGCTACACCCATCCGCCGGAGTTCTTTCACATTGATGAGGCCGACGCTGTGCACGGCTATCTGCACGCCGGCAAGATGGACGATCCGCTAGAGGCTTGGCTCAAGATGTTGGACTTCGCCTCTCGAGCGAAACGGTCGCTCTTGGCCAGTGCAGATCTGCAGTTCGAGGACATAGCGATGTTCGTTGATGCCATCCGCGACCGCGAGCCGCAGCGACGCTTCGTCGTCTACCTCAAGCGCCCGAAGTCCAGCTTGACCGTCCGCCTCGCGCCCATCGGCTACGTGAAAGCCGAGGTACACAAGGCAATAAAAAAGGCCAGCGGGGTAGCGAGCCCGACTGGCACTCAGCACAGCGGCGAACACGTCTGCTCGCTTGGTACTGAGGGGGTGCCAGACCCTACCATAAAAAACGCCGCTGCCGGAAACAACAGCGACGTTAGTCGATTGGTCGATCAGGATAGGGTACCTAACTCCAAGGCGCCTGGCCCCGTGGTCGTGTCAGACGTTGAACCTGCCGGAGCAAGTAACGGGGCCCGCTTCTCTCCCGAGCAAGCGCAAGCCTACCCCATCTTTGTGGGCAGCACCAAGCGAAAGATCGCGGGCGAAATCACACAAGGTTACCGCGCACTTAACGCCAAGCGCACGATCTCCCTCGCTGCTGTGGCGGACGCGATTGACTCGCCCCGGCCCGCGCCAATCAAGGAACTCGCGGAGGAGATGGAGGCGGACAAGGGCATCGCTAATTCGGATGAAGGTATTTCGCGATGTGCGAGGTCGGAATCGAACTTCTACGTCTCCGGCGAGAACAGCCGCTTTCACGAGTCTGTGAAGTGGCTTGAGGACACGGATAAGCTCGTGAACGAACATAGCCTGATCTGCACATCCCCCGCCGTGGTGTCGGGTGTCTCTCTGGTACCGCCGGTGTCCCGCGTGTTTGTGCTTCACGACAATCGCAGCGTCCAGGCGAGCGCGGTGCTGCAGCTGGCTAGGCGTGTGCGTAACCCTGTGGACACCACGATCCTGATCGGTGTCCAGGCGTGGCGGAAACAGGAGCATCGGTACGATCGAGACTACCTAGACGACCTGATCGAGCAGCGCTCGCGCATCACTCTACATGCGATCTTCGCGCACCTGCCTACTTTCGAAGACCTCGGCTCGCCGAACGACGAGTTTCTGCGCTCATGGCGCGTCACCATCGCTAGGCAGATCCAATCCTACGCAGACCCGCTCGGCGAACTCGAGGCCGCGGCGCGCCGGCACGGGCTCGCCTTCGAGCACGACACCGAGGTGCCGATCGATCTGAAGGCGCGCAAAGCGTTCGGCAAGATCACGCGAAAAGCATGGGCGTTCCGGCGCGAGATCAACGCGCAGCAGATCTCCGCAGCTGACCCGATCGGTCCGGACCGTCGCGAGAAGCTCGACCGTGCCGCCAAGCTGCAGTCCGGCGAGCGGCAAGAGCTGGCCCGTGCGGTGTTGACGCGCTTCTACGATCTGCCTGTCACGCCCGAGCTCGTCTTGCTCGACAACGGGAATAAGTACCGCAAGAAGGTCCGGCTCTACACGCACGTCATGTTGCTCGCAGAGCATGAGGGCGCTGTGGCCAGGCTGGATAGCCGATCTGCTCACGAGGAACCTACCAACCGCTCTCACAATCTCGCGCAAGCTTTCCTCCTGGCGGACATGTACCGGCAATGTACCGGCCAAGAGCTCACTCCCGCCGGCGGGGAATGGCTCGTCAAGGAAGCGGCCCCACGGATCCGGCCTTGGTATTGGAAGAACATGCCAAAGCTCAAGTTGTTCTTCAACCGCATGCGCGGTCCCGTAGAAGGCATCGAGATCAAGTGGCTGTGCCAGCGCATCCGAGACATGGGCGGCGTCATCACAAACCGTGGTGCGAACAGTAACGTTCGGAAAGTCGTCAACTTTGAACAAATCGATCAACACGCAACAGCATATGGGCAGAGATTGCTCGCATCGCATAGAAGGGATAAATAATATGAGCACGCAAACACTGACAATAGAGATTATGACGCGGCTGATTCGGTTCGATCGAGATCGGCGCACTCTGATACTTGATGATTGGATTGAGTCCATACCGGGTGGATGGAGGGAGCACGTGAGAGCGGTTCTCGTAGATAGAAAATCGGAGATCGATGCTGCATTTTGTGGGCGGCCTTTCACGGATGAGACGAAACACGAGGTTGCTGTGCGAATCCTAGGGTTCTTGGATGAAGCCATGATCATCGGAGAAAGGCTGCCATCTTTTCCTTCGAAAGTGTGGCGAGCATGATTGCTCGCATCGCATAGAAGGAGTAAGTGACATGGAACGAAAGATCCAAGATGATGCATTCATCAACAACAAAGTTCAGAAACAGATACAAGAACTTGCCGAGTGTATCTTGAAACTTCAAGCGGATCGCAGAGAGCTCACTGCAAAGGTAGACAGGCTTATTTCGAAAGTGAATCGCATAGAAGGAGTCAGTCATGATTGATACCATTGCCGGCCTTGTGGTCCTCGCGTTCGGACTGTACGCCCTGCTAAGGAGTGATGAAGGATGAAGGATGAAATCAAAGTCATGCAAGGTTTCCAACGATTCGGCGAATCAATCGGAGTTAGCGCTGAATCGATGCTTAGACTTAAGAAAGCTGTCGAAGCTGTCGACGTTTTGGAATTCAAACAGATGATGGATTGGCATCGAAGAGAGAAAAGGAAACGCATGAAACAATTCACATTCGGTCTAATCATTACCATCGGATGCTGCCTACTTTGCTGGTGGCTTGCGGGGCTGATATGAGCGTCGCCACTGCTGCGGTTCTGCTTATCTGTGCGATGTGGATATTCACTCGCACAGACAAAGTTGATTGCTTCTCCCTAGTCCTCATGCTGAGCTACTGGGCGCTTGCTTTGTGGTGGACAAAGCTGGGGTTGATATGAGACTCTCTCTACTCTCTATCGGTCGTAACGTTCGCAAGCTGCGTAAAAGTCAAGGGCTACTTCAACGCGACGTTGCGCATCAGCTGGGGTTACAGCGCGGAGCGATCGCACACATTGAGCGCGGGGTCAGCTTCCCTAGCGTGACCGTCTTGATCGGTCTGTGCCGCGTACTTGACTGCACAGCCGATAGCATTTTGAGAAAGGCACGAGCATGAATCGTCGAGACTTCATCAAGCAGATGCGCTTCATCGCTGCGGGCGGCGTGGCTGGCTACTTGTGTCGGAACCTAGGCAGTCCAGCTCCGCACATTAGGGATTTCGTTGATGTCACAATCACGACAACGCCTGGCCCAAAAGGCTTTGGCGATCTCATCATGCCTGCAAGAGAGACCAGCAAAGTCAAGATGTACACCAGCATGAATGAGCTTGTAGCAGATGGATGGTTCTCATGATCACTAAAGCAGGATTCGCCGAGGACTTCCCTCAGCCGGACAAAGATCGCCAAGTCTCCGCCTCGCAGCTGCGCACGTACAAGAGCTGCAATCGCAAGTGGGGATTCAAATATCTGGACAAGTTGCCCGATCCACCGGGCGCCGGAGCGCTGTTCGGCACGGCTGTGCACAAGGAATACGAAGCTTGGTTCAGGGACGGTATCGCCCCTAACCCGACTACTCGCGCCGGCCGGCTCGCGCAGCGTGGACTCGATAGCGGACACTATCCGGACCCAGCCTGCGTCTCGGGCGTGGAGCCCCACATCATGTTCGAGGCCGGCGGTGTCCGCTTCCATGGCTTCGTAGATCTCGTGGAGGACTCGACCATCCACGATCACAAGACCGGCTCCGATCCCAAGAAGTACGCACTTACCGCAGAGACGATCAAAAAAGATGAGCAGGCGTTGATTTATTCGACGTGGGGCCTTGCCCTATGGGGCAACTCTATGGTAGCCCTCCAGTGGACATACCACAGCACCAGAACAAAGGCGCTCTTTCCCGTTCGAGCAGAGATGGAGCGAGATGAGACGTACCGAGACTTCGAACAGCACTGTCTGATACCAGCACAAGAACTGCTTAGAGACCGTAAGAAGCACACCACGGGCAACGATCTGCCCGTCAACCTCAGCGAGTGCAGCAACTATGGCGGATGCAAG
The DNA here is from genome assembly GCA_003353845.1 of Pseudomonadota bacterium. Lineage (GTDB taxonomy): Bacteria > Myxococcota_A > UBA9160 > UBA9160 > JADFDR01 > GLO-12. Next base: position 7,286 of record PIVT01000099.1, read on the forward strand.
TTCGCCATGCACTGCCAACGTACACCCGAACAAATCATCATCGCAGCAGACGAAAGCACAGGCACCATGGGACTCAAAGATCTACTCGCAAAGAATCAAGGCACGAAACGCAACAGCAAGGGACAGCTACCTCCACCGCGCGTGACAGAGCTCGTCGCAGAACAGGGACATAGGGAACGGACGAGCCCTATCCCGAACATCAACTCCCCCGAGGGTCCGTCGAACGTCGAGACGCAGCGTGCGGTCTCACGCGTAGTAGAGACGACTGGCGGCGGGCCGAAGGCGGCGAAGGCGACGAACCGAAACATCGCGGTAGCAGCACAAGGTGAGACCGATCCCGACGTGGCGCGCGACGTAGCCGAGACGGCCCAACGCGATGCACAAGCGGACCTTGATGCACGCAAGGCCGCTAGCCTGACACCGAACGAAGCCATTCGTATCTGTCTGAAAGACCCGGAGGGCATTGCGATCTTCTCAAACTCCAAAGCTAAAGCTACTGCCGTGCATCCTTACTTTGCCACACGGACGCTCAACAAGGCAGTCAAGGAAGGACTCTTGACCGTGATCGATCGAGACGATGGGCTCAAGAGCGTGACCGTGACAGACGCAGGACGGGCAGCGGTCTCCGCAGTCGAAACTGTCACTGCGACAGCTACACCATCTGGCCTCTCTTCTTCGAATCAGGCGGCACTCGATCGCGGCATTGAAAGCGCCTCATTAGAGGAAGTGTCCACCTATCTGCATACAGGGCCGATGCAAATCAAGCACGAAACACCTATGGGGGCATGCAACGGCTCGCATGCCCGCTTCCTGCAACGTCTCCTGAACAATGAGACGATGAGCCTCGATGAGGTGCAGCAACGATATAACGTGTACTGCAAGCGCTTCCCGATGAAGGAGAGGTAATGCCGTCACCCTATGTCATACACCTAAGTGATGTTTTGGGTATCAACCTGAACGGTTTATCTGAGACGGACAGTGAGGAGAGGATCCAAGAAGCGATTCAAGAGCTACAAATAGAGCTCGAACGCACACAAGTTGAGCTGACGAACGCTCTCTTGACTGTCGGGCGCCTTTACTACGGAGGGTCAAGCTCGTGAGCATGTCAACATACATACGCGGCATCAGACCGCCTGATGCGAAGTGGTTACAAATGAAGACGATTTGGGACGGATGCAAAGCAGTGGGTATTGATCCTCCTGATGTCGTGGGAAGTTTTTTCAATTGGGAAGAGCCGCACCCGGAAGGAGTCGAGGTTGAGATCCAAGTACCTAAAGCTCAAGGAAAACACGAGACGGAAGATGTGTGGCGCATCGATTTGACAGATCTACCTGACGACCTTCGATATATTGAGTTCGCAAATAGCTACTAGCCATGAACGACTTCCGCGACATCGTGAACTACACTGCAGAGTTCCGCAGGATCGAGGCACTGCCGCGGTGGCGTGGACAAGGTATGAGTCTCGAGCATACGCTAACGGAACGCTTCAAGACTCACACTGGCACCATGGCGTTGCGGCCTCTTCAAGCGAAAGCACTTGAGGTACTTTACGATCGAAGAGGCTTGCTAGGTGCGTTGCCTGTAGGCTCTGGCAAGACTCTCATCACGTATCTCGCGGCGAGCGTACTTGGTGCAGTCCGGCCGCTCCTACTCATCCCCGCGCATCTCCAGGACAAGACTCAGAGAGATTTCGACGCGCTAGCAAAGCACTGGATCGCTGAGGTTCCGGAGGTGCGCACTTATACTTGGATGTCTCGTAGCGGGCAGGCTGAGTTTCTGAACGAGTTCAAGCCGGATCTCATCATTGCAGACGAGGCGCATCACATGAAGAATCCGAAGGCCGCATGCACACGTCGCTGCATTCGGTACTACCTTGCAAGCCGGGACACTACTACCGGCCAACCCGGGGTTGTCTTCTGCCTACTCACCGGCACGCTGTTCAGTCGCTCGCTCTTCGACATGCACAAACTCATGGCGTTGACACTCGGCGCGGAAGGTATGCCACTGCCACATGGTGAGCGTGAGTGCAAGACGTGGGCGAGCGCAGTAGACGAGAAGGTAGACATGCGTGCACGCCCGGGGGCGTTGGGGAAGTTTATGAAGCCGGGACAAGATCCATCGCTGCAAAACATACGCAAGGGTCTCGGACGCCGTATCTTCGAGACACCCGGCATACTCGCAACGGAGGACGTACCTGTGTCAGCTAGCATCACCATCAACGCTCTTGACTGGCCCATGCCATCAGCCTGTAAGGAGCTGATCAAGAACCTACTCGAGCTGGACACCGCACCCAACGGAGACGAGTGCGCCCCCGCGGATGTCTACAGGCACCTCCGCTCGCTCGCCACTGGCTTCTACTATCAGTGGGACCCTGTACCTCCGTGGGAGTGGCTCGACGCACGACGACACTGGAAACGATACGTGCGAGACATCATCGCAGCAGATAGGGGCTTCGACACTGAAGAGCAAGTTGCGAAGGAGTGTGAGCGTGTTTGGGATATTGAGAACAGAGGCCAGCAAGAGTGGGTCGAATGGAGTCTAGTCAAGAACACCTACAAGGGTACCGCCATTCCGCACTGGGTCTCGGACATGACGATTGAGCGTATCATCGGGCACGTCGGGAACAAGCCGATCCTCATATGGGTCGAGCAAATCGGTGTCGGCGAATACCTCTCCGAACGTACCGGCTGGCCCTACTACCATGAAGGTGGATTTGATGAAGACGGCAACTACATCGAGGACGATCCAGCTACAGGACCTATCATCGTCAGCATCGGTAGCAACAAGGAAGGCAAGAATCTGCAGCATCGCTGGAGCCGCGCCTTAGTCGTCACACCGCCTGCGAACGGTTCGACCTGGGA
>PIVT01000746.1 GCA_003353845.1 Pseudomonadota bacterium
GCCATGGTGGTACGCGCCAATCGTCACTCCGATGGCATCGGAGGACACATCTCCTCCTACGCTTCCTGTGCCACCCTGCTTGAGGTGGGCTTCAATCATATTTTCCGCGGGAAACACGGGGAGCACCCCGGAGACCAGATTTACTTTCAAGGCCATACGGCTCCGGGCATCTACGCCCGCGCCTTTGCGGAGGGCCGCCTCTCCCACAAAGAGTTGGACAACTTCCGCCGGGAGATGGCCAGTGGCGGCGGACTCTCCTCCTACCCCCACCCCTGGCTGATGCCGAAGTTCTGGGAATTTCCAACCGTGTCCATGGGGCTCGGGCCCATCATGGCCATTTACCAAGCCCGCTTCAATAAGTACTTGCAGGATCGAGGACTCAAGACCGAGACGGGACGCGTCTTTGCCTACTTGGGCGACGGTGAAGTCGATGAACCAGAATCCCTGGGTGCCATCAGCGTGGCCGGTCGCGAGAAACTGGACAACCTGACCTTCATCGTAAACTGCAACTTACAGCGCTTGGATGGCCCCGTGCGCGGCAACGGGAAAATCATCCAAGAGCTTGAGCGCGTGTTCCGCGGCGCGGGTTGGAATGT
>PIVT01000747.1 GCA_003353845.1 Pseudomonadota bacterium
AGTCATGCTAATCAATACAGTCCATGCTGATGCTGTTGTGAAAGGTTATGTCTATTCACGCGGTGTTGTGGAAGACGATGACGGTACGCAATACTGGGCGGAATACAACCCGGAAACGGGCGCATTGGAAGGTCATTTTCCTGCGGAAGGCCTTTACGATCTGGAACACACCGTGCTGATGAGTGCGTTGCAGTACCGGGTGTATGTTAACCGTTGGAACACGATAAAGCAGCAATACAAGGATGCCGAACGGCTGGAAGATCCTACGGGTACGGGTGAAGAACATCCCCCGTTGAACCTGTCACTGGCCACATTAATGGATAGTGAGTTTACCGTTTTGACGGCTGATTCAGCGCCGATAACGTTTCAGTTCACCGGCGACGATATCAATGCGATAGAAAGCGCTGGTGATAGCTACGTTCTGAACGACGATATACGTCATATCATCCTGCGCCCCCCGGTGTTCAAGGATACGGGTCAACAGGGCTATCAATATTATCCGCTTTTTGACGACGGTGGTGAGGTTGATATTAACGCCATTAAACGTCATATCATATTGGCCCAAATGCCGGTTAACCCGCAAGAGCCAATCGGTG
>PIVT01000232.1 GCA_003353845.1 Pseudomonadota bacterium
TACATTCTGGCGCATGAGCAGCCAGCGTCGGACAACCTCTTCAAGATCGTTGACCGATATCAGGAACACAATCCCCTCAAACCACATACCGGCAAGTCGAACGCCAAAGAGCTGGAATTCGACCGACTCGGATCGACATACAAGGTCGCCACAGCCGGTCAGAAGGCTGGCGGGCGTTCCAGTACCGGATCTTTGTTCCATGGCTCTGAGGTGGCCTTCTGGGCCAATGCAGCGGACCATTTCGCAGCGTCGGTGCAGGGCGTGCCGGAAGAGGACGAGACAGAGATCATTTTGGAGACGACGGCCAACGGCCCGACCGGCGAATTCTATGAGCGCTGGCAGGAGGCCGAGCTTGGCAAGGGCGACTACATTGCGATCTTCATTCCATGGTTCTGGCAGGAAGAGTATACGCGGGTGCCAGAACACGGTTTCCTGTTGGAAGAGAACGAAGATCCTGAAGTCATGTCTGAAGTTGAATATGCTGAAATGTTTGGCCTCAACGACGGCCAGATGTGTTGGCGACGGGCAAAGATCCATGAGCTGAGAAGCGCTGACCTGTTCGATCAGGAATATCCGGCTACGGCTCAAATGGCGTTCGTAACGTCAGGCGAGGGCACCTTCATTCCGGCGCTGCCAGTCCTGCGGGCGCGCAAGCGAGAAGTCGAAGGCGGAGGCCCGCTGATTATGGGCGCTGACCCGGCTGGTCCTGGCGGCGACAGATTTGCCATTTGCGGGCGCAGGGGCCACAACGTCGAATACCTTGAATGGCGCAACAAGCTCGAAACGTCCGAAGCCTTCCATTGGTGCAAAGACACGATCATGACGCATTTCCCGGCTCGCTTCTATGTGGACGCGGGCGGCATTGGCGCTGCTATCCTCAGCCTGCTCAAGAACGACGACGAGCTGAACGAGAAGCATCCGGGCGTCGTGCGCGGTGTCAATTTCGGTGCGCCGTCTCAGCACAAGAAAGTCAATCCGCAGAAGGCTGGCCCAAAGAACCGCCGCGCCGAGATGTGGAACCGGATGAAGCAGTGGCTGACCGACAAAGAGGAGCCAGTCTCAATTCCTGATATCGACGCGCTGCAAGCCGACATTACCGGCCCGCGCCTCAAGCCGAACCTTACGAACGATATCCAGCTTGAAAGCAAGGAAGACATGCGGTCCCGGCAGGTCCGGTCGCCCGACCTGGGAGATGCGCTGGCCTTGACTTTCGCGTCTGCGAGCCTTATCACGGATTACGTTGAGAAAGAGGCACCCAAGCCCTACGGCAACCCCGACACCCCACGACCTAAAGAAGTTCACCGGGAGCCAGTCGGCAACAGCAATGGATGGATGAGCTAATGGCCGATCAAACCCCGGAAGTTCCTGGAATGAAGAAGGAGGTGACGGCGAAAGACGACTTCCGAAAAGCGTTCAAAGATCCTGTCATACCGAGCGACTTCGAAGATGAACAATCGTTTCTCAAGTGGGCCACAAAGACATTTGATGACGATCTTGAAGACGACCGGGAAAATCGTGAGCAGGCTATCTCAGACGCCCGCTTTGTTGTCGGGGAGCAGTGGGATGATTACGTCAAGCAAAACCGCGTCGCAGCCAGAAAGCCGACCCTCGTCTTCAACCGTCTCCCAGCCTTCGTTGCACAGATCATTGGCAACCGGCGTCTCAACAAAACCGATATCAAGATCATAGCCGACGATGATGCGTTCAAAGAAACTGCCAAAATCCGTGAAGGACTGGTGCGCAGTATACAGAAAATCTCCAAAGCAGATGTTGCCTACAACAAGGCGCTCGAAAATCAAGTGATTACCGGCCTGGGCAATTTCGAAGTCTGTCTCAAGTACGCTTACGACGACGTCTTTGAGCAGGATATCCGCATTGATGCGATCAACAATGGCCTCGCCGTCGTATGGGACCGCAGATCCGATGAGCCGTCAGGTGAAGACGCCGGGCATGTTTTCGTTGTTGATACGATGACCAATGACGACTTCAAGCGCGAGTGGCCGGAAGCCAGCCCGGCTGATCCGACGACTGACACTCAGCTTGTCGGCGCTGACCTTGGCGACGGCTGGGTTACGCAGAACGAAGTCCGCGTCGTCCGCATGTGGCGTATGCGATCACACAAGCGTATCCTCGCGCTCCTTACGGCTGAGGAAGGTGAGGTTGATGGCGAAGATGTTGTTGACGTTACGGACATGGACCCTGAAGACTTCACGGACAGGCTCGTCACCAATGCTCAAGGCTTGCCGGTCATGCGTGAGGTTGATCGTAAGTATGCGCAGCTCTACACATTTTCCGCGACCAACCTGCTTGAAGGCCCATACGAATTGCCGATCAACCGCGTGCCGGTGTTCCGCGTTCCTGGCTGGGATATCAACGTCGGTGAGGAGCGCTTCAGGTTCGGCCTCATTCGCTTCCTGAAGGACCCTCAGAAGCTCCACAACTACTGGCGCTCGATCATC
>PIVT01000748.1 GCA_003353845.1 Pseudomonadota bacterium
CGGTGTGGACCTGGACACCCTGGGCAGACCCAAGAGAATTACCAGAGGATTGTCTTGGATCAAGAGAATTACAAGAGAATTACCTTGGGGGCTGGCACCTGCCTGCGCCTGCCCACCAGTGCACTCTGAAGTTGTTCTTGGACACACCAAGATAACTCATGCCTCGCCCAGGACCAAGACAGGCACAAGGCAGAGCCAAGAGCACTCAGGGCTCGCCCAAGACTGTTCGGGGCAGGCTCAAGACTCGCTCAAGACAGCTCAAGACACACCCAAGATAGGGCCAAGATGGTCCAAGACCCCCCAACACAACCCAAGACTGCTGGAGACAAGAGCCAGACAAGCCCAATACAAGCCAAGAGAGCCTTGGGCGCTCCCGAATACAGCCCAAGATGGGCCCAAGACACACCCAAGACGAGCTCAAGCAAGGGCCGAGAGTGTCTTGGACTGCCTGGCATGGCTCCTCCCGAGTGGCTCGGTGTGGACCTGGACACCCTGGGCAGACCCAAGAGAATTACCAGAGGATTGTCTTGGATCAAGAGAATTACAAGAGAATTACCTTGGGGGCTGGCACCTGCCTGCGCCTGCCCACCAG
>PIVT01000749.1 GCA_003353845.1 Pseudomonadota bacterium
GACGTCTTCCTCACGCCGCTCGCCAGGTGGACCCACGGTCCTGCTGCTACAAGGCACCAGCACAAGACATGGGCATACCAGAGGCCGGCCGATGCCCATGCCCTTCGTATGCGTAAGTTTCAGCCGACTCCGACACGTACAGCATGAGAAAACATAGTCGCAACAATCAACCACGTAAAAACACTAACAAAATGGTCAAAAAACGACCGCTGACAGGAGGTGGAAGTATGAGAGCCACAGCGAATCAAATCCCCCAATGTCGTAGATTCACACGCCCAAGACACCGATGTCAATGCTTTTATGGTTGATTGTTGTGATGTTGTTTTGAGTTCGTCCCCCGGCCTGCCGCAGTTCAGAGCAAAAGTCGGCCCGTCGTCTCGTCGTTTTTTCCCCCGAACCTCAAATGGGCACAACATGTGCCACGAATTGAATTTTTACCCCGATCCTTCGCGTGACGGACGAGACGGGATAGCGGCCGCAGCCCGGAGGTGTTGGGCGTCGCTCCGGGGCCTCTACGATGTGTTCTCTTCATTTGTTTTGGTTCGGGTTTCGTCATGCTTGCCACGCGTCGAGAAGAAGCAACGTCCGAGGG
>PIVT01000233.1 GCA_003353845.1 Pseudomonadota bacterium
CGGGGAGTCGAATTAGCTTTGGCCATTGCTTATCGAGATACGAAAGTGCTTTCCCGGTGAGGCTCTGCGGTGGAATAAGAGGAAGAGATTCGTCCAGCCACTTTCGTATCTTGTCGAGCCATGGTTTTGAGTGTTCCTGCCGGAAGGCACGCCGATCTTCGGCACTCATGTCCTTCGCCCGTTTCTCAAAGGCATATAGCTTCTGGATTAAAACCAAGCCCTGCTGAGCACGGCTCACCTTGGTCGATTTCTTTCCCTTTTTCTTGCTCTTTCCTTGTCCCTTCAACGCCTCGTCGAATTTTCTGCGCACATGTGCCCAGCAACCAACATGCGTAATGCCTGCTTGTGCACACACCGCGCTATAGCCTTCGTAGCCATCGGTTTGCAAGTACCCTTGAAATCCTTCGAGTAGTCGTTTCGGAACCTCGCCGCTACGCGAAGGATCGTAGTCGTACAAGACCATCGGAGTCCCCTCGGGTTCTCCGCGTTGCACCCACATATACGATTGACTCGTTGCGGGTTTCCCCGTTTCCTTCAGTACTTGCAACCGTGTTTCATCACACTGGATGTAATCGCATTCGAGAAGTGCATCCCGAATCAAGTTGATGAGCGGTTGAACTAACGTTCCAGACTTCATCATCCAGTTCGACGTAGTGGAGCGAGGAATGTCAATCCCGGCGCGTTGCAGAACATTCTCCTGTCGATACAGCGGGAGGCCATCGACGTATTTGCACGTCACGATGTGAGCGAGCAAACCGGGAGAAGCCATACTCTTGGGAATCGGCTGCGACGGCATCGAGGCTGTCTTGACGCCCGCTTTGCAATGCGGGCATGCGTACTTTACGCGCACATGGCGCAACACCTTGGCCGTGGCGGGGATGAATTCCAGTTGCTCGGAGACGACGCGCCCAATCTCCTGTAAGGCATGGCCATCTTCTGCGCAGATCTTCTCCTCGTCGGAGAGATCGTGGAGAATCTCCTCACGCTCGAGCCAGGAGGGAAGTGGTTTTCGCCCGGCCTTTTTACGCACATGAGCGGGAACCTCGATGCTTTCCGGCTCTTCTCCCGCAAGGGTTGCCTCCACTTCAGAGGCCAGGGTCTCCTCGGCTTCATTGAAGAGGCCAAGCTGGTTTACGGAACCCTTCTCGCTGTTTGCGCCAAAGCGCCGGTGTACGTGGAGCCGGAGCTGCTCGCGGAGAAACTCGACTTCGCTTTCAAAGGCGTCCAGCTTGACTCGAGAGATTTCGAGTTCCGACTGCGACACTTCGAGTTTGGAAGCGAGTTGTTGCTCATTGGCTTCGTGTTGAAGAACTAATGCCTTGAGAGCCACGACGTCGTCGGGAAAATTTGTCATGTCGGATGACATGGCATCATACTAACAGATGCTCTCCACAAGATCACTACAGAACAGACTGGTACGACAATTCTTTATGTGGTTGAATGCGAAAAATGTCGATGCCATCCAGCAACCAGTTCAGTTCGCGTCCGGTGAGCGAGATCACCTCTTCGTCGAGATTGGTAGGCCACGGGAATCGATCCTTTTCGAGCCGCTTGTAGATCAGAACGAATCCATTGCGTTCCCAGAAGAGCCCCTTGAGCTTGTCTCGCTTCTTGTTGCAAAAAACAAACAGGTGCGCGCCAAAGGGGTCGAGTTCCAGCACTTCCTCGACCAAGATCGAGAGGCCATTGATCGATTTCCTCATGTCGACATACTCCCGGCAAAGGTAGACCTCGATGTCGTCACTTGGGCGAATCACGAAAGATTGGCCACCATCTGCAACAACTGCTTTACCTCGGCTGCCTGCGATGAGGTGGACCATTCAACGCAGATGCCATTAGGAAAACAAATGCGAAGAACCGCTTCAGGTGTCTTGCTCGACGCCATGCGAACCTTTGCAAAGGAAGGCGTCTTGCGCGACGGTGCGGGTAGCAAGCCTCGCTTGCGAAGTTCCTTCTTGTGCTGATACAGCGCGGCCAGCGAAAGATCATGCTCTTTGGCATACTGCTTCGCCGTACTGCCCGCAGCATCGCAGGTCTTGATATGATCCAGCCAAAACTGCTGGCATTCAGTAAGCACGGGTTTTCCCGACGTGGAATTCAAACTCTCGGCGTTCATGGTCAACCCTCCGGCATGATGAAGACGAAGGAAGTATCACGAGATCATAGGAGAAGGGAAGATGCGGTTTGTGGAGCGCTTACCGATCTAAACGTTCACGCCTCCGATCGAGGTGTTCACGATGACCGATCTAGCTGTTCACGATGACCGATCGGCAGTGTTCACAATGGCCGATCTAGGTGTTCACGATGGTCCGAAACGGGCAGCTCGACAAGATACGAAAGTGGCTGGACGAATCTCTTCCTCTTATTCCACCGCAGAGCCTCACCGGGAAAGCACTTTCGTATCTCGATAAGCAATGGCCAAAGCTAATTCGACTCCCCG
>PIVT01000234.1 GCA_003353845.1 Pseudomonadota bacterium
TATTCTGTTTGTACATGTTTTACTTTCAAGAACTCTAGACAGAAGTTCCTCCCATCATTGCAATAAAATACCAAGCTATTCCGGATAGATAAGGAACGTATGAAATTCCAGCTACTGGCTACAAACGGATCCCTCCGAGTAGCTCATAAACACGCTGTTGCTTTGGATTGGGCTTGGTATCGATAACGAATGTGTTGTTTTCGTTTCCCGCCAGCTTTTGGACGCATTCATCGCGAGTGATGGTGCTCATGTGATGAAGCAGGGTGCCCAAGCTGTGGACCTTGGTTCCATCTTCGAGTGTCTTCGTCCGTGCTTTTTCCAGTGCTTTTGCAGAGCGCTTTGCTGGTGCTACCGGGTCGCGGGTTGCCTTGGAGTCTTGGTCTTCGTCGGCAAACAGTAACGGACGCAGGGCTTCGAGCATGTACCGTTGGACATAGTAGGCCAGCATGCTCAAAAAGATGTGCGCGCGCACTCGGTCTTCGGTCCGATGCCGAATCGGTCGCACCATCAAGTCGATGCTTTTCAGAGATCTGAAAGCCCGTTCCACATTGGTGAGGTTTTTGTAATTGCGCACTGCGTCTTCCTTGCTCATCGTCTTCTTTGATACACAGGTGCGAATGACGTAGATGCCGTCGATGGCCGCCTCGGCCGCGATACTTTTCTCGTCAAATTCGAAGCTGAAGTTGTTGTCTTCGATGCGCAGCACCACGTGCTTGGCCATTTTGTACTTGTTGATCACCTTGCCCACGCGCACACCGATTTTGTCTCTTCCCTTCAGAGTGCCGCGCTCCACCATGGCGCAAACCTTTTCCAATTCTTTCTCGGTGGCCTCAAGCATCGACTCTCGTTTGTGCTCTCTCTTGCTTGCCAACGCGGGGTTCCGACACGCCACAAGGCGCTCGCCCGGAAAGTCACCATGCGCAAATTCGAAAAGATTGCGTTCATCGAAAAGGTCGAGCTGCAAAGCTCCGTCGTCGACAAGCTTGCGGATTGCGCCCGTCTTCAGCGCTGTGATCCACCCGATGCCATCGACTCCCTTGAGCTCATCGATTTGTTTCTGTGTGATCATTCCTCGATCACCCACCAGCACCATATCGTTTATACCGAAGTCCTCTTGGGCCTTGTGCACCTGTCCCATCAGCGTGGAAGGGTCACCAGTGTTACCGTCGTAAACATCTACCGACACGGGGCACCCGTTCTTGCTCGCAACGAGACCGTAGTTGACCTGCACAGTGTTGCGTTTTCTGTCCCTACTTTTTCCAATCTTCGCCAAAGGACACGTTACGCCTTCGAAATAGCTCGACGTCAAATCGTACAGCACCATGTCGCCGTCTTTGAGATGTCGCTTGGCCAGCTTCTTTTCGATGCGCTTTTGGCGGTCAAGCAACCAATCCATGGCTTTGTAGATGTCGTCCTCGGTAACACCTTCGAGGTCGAGCAATTCGGGCAGCGTGGTATCGTTCCACCATCTTGTCATTGCCAGCTTGCTGTCCGGCTTGCACAAGCGGGCAACAATTACCGCGACGATGATGTTTCGCTCACGGCAAGACTTTGCAGAGATGAGCTTGTCGAGGCCGAGTTTCTTTATAGTCATCAGCACGGCGTCCACGTGGCCGTGGTGCTTAGAAGCGACTTTCTCAAAGAGTGTATCGACAGATGTAAGCTGTTCTCCTTTGAGAATAAGCCGAAATGCCTCGGCCTGCGCGATGGTGAGGAAGGAGATATTGGCAATGGTGCGCTTCTTAACCTTCTTGCCTTCGCGATAGGATTCGCGCAGGAGAATAGCAGGCTTGGAGTTGCGGTTAGGAACAATGTCAATGTGCATGTCTACTACTATCATCTACCAGGTCTGCTGTCAAGCGATTTGCAACGTTTTACATGGCTACAATTTTGAACATATATCAATATCTGACAATGCACTCCCCCTTGAATTCATTTGGGTTTGTCAGACTAGGATTGTCTCAGGAAGCGAGGAACTTCTGCCTAACGGTTGGGTGGAATGCAACGGTGGGTCCGTCTCCGACGCGGCATCCCCGATCAACGGAGGCTCCATTCCCAACCTCAACAGCGGAAATAGATTTCTCCGTGGTGGAACGGCGTCGGGTGCTTTTCAGAACGACGCCTTTCAGGGCCATCGACATGTCCTGAATAGCGGGGGCGATATCGATCTATTAGATGATGTTCATCCGGGAGGATCATACGAACTGTTCAGCTCCGCCCAAGGTTCAAACTGCGGCAGTTGTTCCTCCGGCTACTACGACATTTACAATATCGTGACCCCGAGTATTGGTGATCCTGTCACCGGCGCCCACGGCTCCGTTCGCCTTGCCACCGAGACACGGCCCACAAACATGTCGGTCGTGTGGATCATGCGCATCAAGTCAGAACTAGTTTTAGATCACTCAGGGCCGGCTCAACTGGGCTGACCCCCCTCTTTT
>PIVT01000750.1 GCA_003353845.1 Pseudomonadota bacterium
CGCACGATCACCGATGAAGACCCGATTACCTCGCCGGTTCCGCTGGCGCAGGCTGCCCTCGATATCCGTGCGACTGGACAACTCAACGGGATTCTTGACGAGCTTGGCGTCCTTGCTAAATCGGTTGTTTGGGATTGGGACTCAGGAACGCAAGAATGGGTCCGGCGGGTGTCGAATAACCCGGCATCCCTGTACCGGCACGTGCTGCAAGGGCCGGGCAAAGCGGTAGCTACACCGGACGAGCAGGTCGATATTGACACGCTGGAAGAATGGCACGAATTCTGTGAGACGAACGGCTTTACGTTCAACATGGTTCGTGATTTCAACAGCTCGGTCGCCGATACGCTTGCGGATATTGCATCGGCGGGCCGGGCTGGGGTGACCGTGATCGATGGCAAGCTGTCCGTGATTATCGATCAGCCAAAATCCATCACAAGAAACCTAATAACACCGCGAACGTCTTCGGGCTTCGAAGGCGAGAAGTCGATGGCCCCCCTGCCGCATGGCTGGCGTATCCCATTCTCAAATGAGGATAAACGATTCAACCCGGATGAGCGGATCGTTTACCGGGACGGGTACGACAAAACCAA
>PIVT01000751.1 GCA_003353845.1 Pseudomonadota bacterium
GAAACCCATAAGAAAAGTAGCGCAAATAGGGGAAGTTATCAGATGTAAAATAGCGGATTTAAATAGACTATAGACTAACTAAGTAAACGAAAAATTCCATAAAGAAAACGGCGAATAAACAAACTACGTAATAAAATCCGGCTAATAAAAACTTTATTTTATATAATAAAATACCCAAAAAACGGCCAAAATTAGCATAAAAACCAAAAAATTAATATAAATCAAGAAAACAGAGAATAAATTCATAAAAAATCAATAAATTAATCAACAAAGTACTCGAAAAACAGGGATAAATAACAATTTTATCGATTTATCGTTAAAATCCTCAGAGAACAGAGAGCAAAGAACGAGATTAAGGTAAGAACTGATTATTATTTAGCACTTAAGTTGTCTTTTCAACAAAGAATCTAATAATTTCTACGTTATTCACGGCATACCGCCTTAATCCTCGTTTCTACTTTATGTCTGTATGGGTTTCTTGAATAAATGTGGTCGGATAATACGCCTGTGTTTACTAATATGAGTACAATAGTAAACTTCATGGCGTTTAATCCTCCTACTTTTTATACAAAACCCTTATCAACCAAAGA
>PIVT01000752.1 GCA_003353845.1 Pseudomonadota bacterium
GCTGGAGCAACGAATGGTGTTCCTCTGCTAGAGCTGTCAGCTCGTTCGGAAGCTCCTCCTCACAATTCCACCCGTTGATGGCGCACATGAGGGGGTAAATCTCCCTCTTGTCGCGACCGTTCTCCTGTAGCCACTTGCGCAGGAAGCGCTTTTGGCGTCCCTCGAACGTGAATACGACAGAGTTGAGGAAGTTGGTCATGTACGTCCGCGAAGCATAGACGAGTGCCTGCATGTCCCCGGGAAGCTTCGGCGTTGTGGGGAACTCCGCAAAGTGCGTGCTCCACACGTCCTGTAACACCGGGTTTGGCTTTTGTAAGCGTCCATAACCAATATTGAGGCATTGGGTGAAGAAGGCGAGGTCCATGTTTGGGAGCTCAAGCCCATTCGTCAGGCAGTGGATGAGTAGGCGACTGAAGATCAGGCTTCCGCGATTCGTCGCCTTGGATACTGCGGCGACGAATCTCATGATCTCGCCCATGAGTGCTTTCTCACGGAGTCTGCCACTCAGTGACGCTTTCACCACATGCTCCACTTGATGCTTCCCCTCTTCCCGGCGCAATGCAACGTCTGGCCGTTTCCGGCGCTTGTCG
>PIVT01000753.1 GCA_003353845.1 Pseudomonadota bacterium
CCTCGACATTGGCCCTCAGAATTCGTTCACGCACGAGACCTGCCGCGAGGGGGGCGAACGAGAATAATCAGAAAGCCGCGACTCACCTTATATTTGGGCACCCAGGAGGCCTGTGGACAACGGGGGGCACTCTTGGGGTGTGAGGCTCGAGATTCTGACGACCTCGACATCGATGGACAGTCGACAGTATTGCAAAGACTGTGGACTGTGAGCAGGCCCTTCGCCGCGAATTGCACTCTTAAATGAAGCGAAGGAAACGAAGGCCATGAGCTCGACGCGCCAGGTACCATTGGGACGCTGTTCTCATTGATTGTGATGATGGGCCCAGACTCTGCGAGGACATGCGACACCCTGAGCAAGGCCACCAAGATGCGCGACGTAAACATACTCAATTTATTGGCCCGCCCAAATTTGAACTAAAAATAGGGTGAACGTCCCGGAATTGGGCGGGCCAATAAACTGACGGGAGACTTCGGCCGGGAGGGCGCGCTCTTCCACCGCACAAGGCGTTTTCTTGACCGTTGGGGGGTTCTGATCTTCTGAATCACATGAGCACCGCGGAGCTTCGGGACTTCGGTAGTAGCTTTG
>PIVT01000754.1 GCA_003353845.1 Pseudomonadota bacterium
TCGGAGCATCTGTCCGAAGCCGGCTACCAAACCGGAGCCTTCGGCAAATGGCACTTGGGCTCGCTGGACGGAGAAGTTCCGAACGATCGCGGGTTCGACACGTTTCGCGGGTTTCTCGGAGGGGCGCATTCGTATTGGATTAGCGCAGGAAGGTCAAAGATCCTGCACAATCGCGAACCGGGTCGCGGCTCCAAAGGGCACGCGACCGAATTGTTCACTCAATGGGCTGAAGAGTTCATTCGAGAGAACGCCGCCAAGGATGCCCCTTTCTTCTGTTACCTCGCCTACAACGCCGTGCACGGTCCGCTTCGCACCGATGAATCGAAGCCGGCCTCCGCGCCCGAGGCCTGGGTGAAAAAGGCTCTCGACCGCGGCGTCAGTTTCCTGCGCAGCGACTATGTCGCCATTCTCGAACACATGGATTACAACATTGGCCGGTTGGTCGACCTGTTAGATGAGCTGGGCATCGCCGAAAATACTCTCATCGTCTTCGTCAGTGACAACGGAGGCTGCACCATGGAAGACGGCGCAGCTGGCGGCAGGTTTCCCGGCAATAATGGACCGTTTCGGGGAGGCAAGGCGACAAC
>PIVT01000032.1 GCA_003353845.1 Pseudomonadota bacterium
CGCTGCGCGTTCATACAGGTTCGCATATACCATTTATGCAAAAGATGCAGCAGCGATCCCGTCTCTTCGAAACGCAGTGCCGTTGCATTCGGCAAGACGTACAAGGCCACTTCGGGGCTCGCGCCCAGCTCGACAAGCTTGCGTCGCGCGTCCCATTGCTGTTCGACCGTCTCTTGGAAAATGGCATGGCAAGCAGGGTCATCTTGAATCAAGCCTGGCTCAATCACATCTACGTGATCGGGAACAGTGCGAGAAAGCATGGGACGTGAGGCTGGCACCATACGGTGTCGCTGGTCTTGCGAGTCCGCCGTATGCGACAGCTTCTTGCGAAAGGTGTAGGTGGCGTGGGAAAGCGTGCGCATCAAAGGTGAATGCGCCGATACATTCATGGTTTCCAAACGATAGGGATTTTTCGCTGGATCGAGCACGCAAGCAATGGCGTCAGCATCCGCCAACTCCGGCCGGCCCAGTACATTGCGCACGGAATCCGCCAACACCTGGGGAGCGCGTGCGCTGTAATCCACGAGCGCCGCCGTCTTGCCATTCAAGGATGCATCGAAAGCGCGCAAGGCCTCCGCGTTACCCAAGCCCGCTGGTGCAAGTTCATTTTCGTACACGGCCGCAGAATCAATCGGCTCATCACCAATCTTCTCGAAGAACAAGGGGTCTAAGCGTTCCACCTCGGCCACCATCTGGCCAACCACAGCGCGCGCTTCTTCCGGCACATCCGAAACGGCTACCATGCGTCGCAAGCGATGCAACACCAAACCCGACACCGTGTAAACCATGGCCGTGTGTGCAGCGATGGGAATGACATAGCGCGCGGTTTCAATGGCCTTCTTTTCGGATTCTTTGGCAACACTACGCCCGAAGGCTTTGCTCTGGCGTTCTTTCAGGCGCCAAAGATCTGAGAGCACATCCAAGGTGACACCCGAAAGCCGTTTGGTCAGCTCGGCGTAGGCATCCCAAGCCTGCTGAACGGAGTCGACATACACTTCGCGTTGCTCAGCCGTGAGTGAAGGCGGCACATAGGCTGCGACTTCTCCCAACTTCACATAGCGTTGGCTCTGCTGCTCGGTGTTGTAAAAAGGGAACGAGTGGAAGAAGGACCAGACCAACTGACGGGAGATACCTTCCAAGGAAAATTCAAAGGTGGCGTGTTGGAACACCGTGTGGTGTCCACCGCTATACGTGAGCGGGCCAATGCGATCGCGCTGCCCCTGCGTAATTTCATCCATGTCGATGACCCGCGGCGCGTAACACGTGCGCGCGGCTGCGATGGCATCATCGTAGGGATTGCGAAACCAATTTCGAAGACGAACCTGCGCTTTTCCATCCAACTTGGACACTGTTTTCCGTTCACTCCAACTTCAGCTGACCCAGCTGGTTTGCGGTTGTCAGCCTACTCTAAATCACGCCGCCTCATTGATCTAGCTCTGAAGCTCGAGCTTGCGAAAAGGATCTCAAACTTGCCTGTAGGCAACTGAGTGAGGAAGGGTCTGGGGCCGAAACCCGAAAAGTGCTTTTCTTTCACGTTTTCTCCTATTTTATGCGAAGCTGGAAGCCAGTGTAAAACCCTATGTTTATCAGGGTAAGCTGCCTTTTTTATGCCAATACTACCGCTGGCGCTGAAGGCTAAGCGGTTGCACTCTAGTCTGTTGGTCACTTTCGCCGAAAGCGAGGGCTTGCGGCGCGTGATCTGAGGGGTTGGGTTTGATCTGGATCATCCATCAGCAAGCGAGTGTGCGTCGTGCGCTGCGTCGACTTTGTGGAGTCGATGCCGCCGAGGCTATCTTTGCAGGGCCCAGCGATCCACAGCTAAAAACCAGTGCCGCGCCCACTCACATCATCATGGGGATCTGTGGCGACTTTGAAGTCGAATTGGACTTTGCCCAAGACACCCTGACACGTTTTCCCAAAACCCAGTGGATCATTCTGGCCGATCCGGACGACCTCGAAGAAGCCAGGCGCCTCTTCGACGTCCTGCCGGCGGAATTTCAACCCTGGCCGCCGGAACGAAATTCTCTGCTGGCCTACTTGCGATCGTCCTCCCAAAGCGGTGTTGCGCCCCTGTCGGCGCGCATCGCCAACCAACGCTTAGAGGAACGCTTCTTGCGCTGGTTTGGCGACTTGGAATTGCCCGGCTTGGAGCGCGCACGCGATCCGCGCTGGTGGAGCCTGCCCGTCTTGATCCACGGCGAACCCGGAACGGGAAGACGCCTCATGGCTCGTGCGCTGCACGAGTTGCAAAGCGAAGCCGTGGGTTCCGCCCTGCTGCAGCTCAACTGCAGGGAACTGGACTTGTACGATATTGAATCCTGCCTGCGCGAGGGCTTGGCGCAGCATCCGTTGCGACTCACCATTTGGCTGGACGAGGTCGACGCCTTGGATCCCGCACAGCAAGAGACGCTGGTGCACTGGATCGAAGACGCGCCCCCCTGGCCTAGCCCCCTGCGCATGCGTTGGATCGCCACCAGTGATGATGTCAGTGCCTATGCGGCTTCTTGCCGCCTCATCCCGGACCTTCACAATGCCTTGGCGGGGTTGAGCTTGTACTTACCTCCACTGCGCGACAACCCCGAACGCACGGAACGTTTCATCAAAGAAACCGTTCGCTGCTTTCGCGAAGAGCACGACCAATCCGAGCGGCAACTCACACCCGACTGCATGACCCGGCTGGAGCAAGATGCCTGGCCCGGCAACCTGCGTGAATTGGAATCCCTGTTGTTTCGCACCCTGGCCCAGACCGACAAGGATCCCATCGACGCCTCAGACCTTTGCATCGATGGTGATTCCAGCAACGCTGTAGCACCACCCCGACCCACAGCAGAACCTAAAACTCCGGCCAAACCCGTGGCGACCGCTGGAGAGTTGCCACCCACTGCATTTCTTCCCGAACCCGCTTTGCGACGTTTACTCACCGCTCTGATTCATGAAATCGGGAACCCCCTGGTAACCCTGCAAACCTTTGTAGATCTCCTGCCAGCTCGTTTTGAAGATCGCAATTTCCGCACACAATTTTCGGAACTCGTGCCCCCCGACACACGACGTATCGCAGCCGTCATCGATCAACTCCGCCGCTTTGGAGCTTTTGCCGCACCCCGCCAGGAACCTGTCGATCTCTCCAGCGCCTTTGACACAGTGCTGGAGCAACGCCGCAGCGCCATTCAAGAAAAACGCCTGGTCGTCTTGAAAGATTTTGAGACCAACCCGATTCGCTGTGCCGGTGACGAAGAGCAATTGCATTTTGCATTCGACGCTGTGCTGCGCACCGTCATCGAACTATTGCCCGAGCGCGGCCACTTGGACCTCGTTCTAGAGCGTTGCCAAACCGAGAGCGGGCTTGCGGGAGCCTCCGTCGTCCTGCGTTTCCGCGATGCCGAACAGCGCTTGGAACCCGACCTGGTCGACGCTCTCTCAGTCACGGATAACACCTTGGCCTTGGTCATTGCGGAGGCCGTCGTAGCTGCCCACGGTGGAAAGACGAAGTGGAAGCGCAGAGAGGACGGTGAAGCGGTGTTGCAATTCACCTTGCCTCGAATTGAATCCTGAAGCCCCCGTCCCCATGAACATTGTCCATCTCTAATCAAAAGATCCCACACGATTTCCAGGGAACGTGATAATCTGCACGGCTATGAGAAAGGTGTTGGTAGTCGATGATGAAGCTGGCATTCGGGAATCCTTACGGATCCTGCTCAGCGACATCTGTGAGGTAGTTACGGCGGCGGATGTTCCAACGGGGCTCGAGATGCTTGAGCGCGAGGACCCCGATCTCGTCCTGCTCGACCTCGTCATGCCCCTGCAAAACGGTCTCGATTTCCTCGGCAGTATGGTGGACCGCCAATGCACCACGCCCGTCATTGTCGTGAGTGCGACGACCACGGTTAGCTTGGCCGTAGAGGCTATGAAACGCGGGGCAAAAGATTTCCTGACCAAGCCCTTCGAACCCGAAGCCCTGCGCCCCAAAGTCATGCACTACCTCGAACACCGCGCCTTGGAAAGCGAAGTGAAACGCTTGCGCACTGCTGCGGAACGGCGCACACGATTAGGTGATCTCATTGGTCGCAGCGAACTCATGCAGGAGGTTTTCTGCTCCATTGAGCGCCTGGCCAAATCACGTGCAAGCGTGTTGATTACCGGGGAAAGTGGCACGGGTAAGGAACTGGTCGCGCGCGCCATTCACGAGCGCAGCCCGCGCGCCAAAGGTCCTTTTATCGCCTTGAACTGTGCGGCGATTCCCGAAAATTTAATTGAGAGTGAACTCTTTGGACACGAGCGCGGCGCCTTTACCGATGCGCGTGATCGCCACATCGGGAAATTTGAGGCGGCCACCGGCGGAACGTTGTTCCTGGATGAAATCGGGGAACTCGCACCCAGCGTACAGGCCAAGCTCCTGCGGGCCTTGCAGGAAAAATGCATTGAGCGTGTAGGCAGTACCGAGAGCATTCATGTCGAAGTGCGAATCCTGGCAGCGACCAACCGTGACCTGGAAGCGGAAATTGTCGCCGGCCGCTTCCGTTCGGATCTGTACTACCGCATTCACGTCTTGCCCATCCCGCTTCCCCCGCTGCGCGAACGGCGCGAGGACATTCGGCTCATCGCCGAGTACCTGTTGGAAAAAGGAAGACAAGAGGAAGGCGTGGGGCCCCTGAGTCTCTCCCGCGGCGCTCTGGCTGCCCTGGAGCGCTATACCTGGCCCGGAAACGTGCGCGAATTGGCCAATGCCATTGAGCACGGCCGCTCGCTGGCCAACGGGGAGGTGCTCTCCGCCGAGGACTTGCCCGAATCTGTCATCTCGGCCAGCCGCTTGGAACAACTGCGCGACGAAGTTTGTTCGGGTTCTCTTTCCTTTGACTCCGCCGTTTCGGATTTTGAGCGGAACTTGCTCAAGGAAGCACTGGACCGCAATCGCTGGAATCAAACCCAGACTTCAGAGCAACTCGGGCTAACCCGCCGATTGCTCAAGATTAAGATGGATCGCTACGGCCTATCCCTCGAAGGAATGAGCAGCGACTAGACCCCTGTCTATTCTCGCCCTTGGTCTCGCCCTTGGTCCACCCCATCCGACATTCCACCTAGATTTGATCTACTGAGGAATCTCACTTCCTGAGGCTTACCTTCAAGGGAATGCCTTACCGTACACAGACGTACCATATCGTACACTCATACTTTCTCTTTAAAATCAACGACTTAACTATTCTTACCTTATATACCGTCCCGTTTGGTACACCTGGAACAGCTTCTCAGGGTTTGCCCATCCCGGACGGTACATGGTTTAACCTTTGTTTCCAGCATGTTACCTATCTTGTGTCCCGTTTTTTCACTTCTGGCACACCTCTTGCTCTAGGAACTACGTGGGGGCAAGAACTACTGCGCAAGAGCGCTTGCCCAGTAGGCCAATGAGATAAATGACATATATGGGGTTCTATCAGAGGGGTTCTGGATGTTTGCTGTACGTACACTCACTGGGCAGGTTGTACATCGTCAACCAACGCAACTTAGCTTTGCACTGCTGAATATGGCCGAAGAGCCGGCAGCGCCGTCCTTTCCGCGCCGAGAAGAACGCCAAAGCTCAGTCAAACTTGTGGAATACAGCCCTTTCCCCCGCGTCTCCATCGGACAGAACCAACGCACCACCTACACCCTGGATGTTTCCGAATCGGGTATGCGCATCGCCACGCACTCAGCTCTACCCCAAGGCACCCTATTGCACGTGGTCGTGCGTTCCGTGGGGGGCGCCATGATCCAAGATGCCTTGGCCCGCGTCGTCTGGTCGCAGGAAACAGAAATGGGCCAATCCAGTGCCGGTCTGGAGCTGGTCACCGAAACCATCCGTCCCTTACTCAAAGCGGACTCAGAATTTACCTACCTTGAAAAGCAAGTGGCGTAGCCAAGAACAGCGCTCTGATCTAGCTTGAGGCCCTTCCGGGAAATCTAGCGAGGTCTACATGTTCGGCATCGGTCCTACAGAATTAATGGTCATCCTGGCTGTCGCACTGATTGTGCTCGGCCCCAAGCGCCTGCCTGAAATCGCACGCAGCCTGGGTAAGGGGTTGGCTGAGTTCAAACGCGCCACCAACGACATCAAGTATCAGATCGACAACTCCACGGAGGAGGCCCCTCCCAAGCCGGCGACCCCCAAGCCTCCCTTGGCGGTTGAGAAACCTGGCACCGAGCCAACCAGCGAAACGGATACTTCCGATACGGGTGCGGTGCCCACGGCGGTGCCCCCCAAGAAGCAGGAGACCATGTGGGACCGACTCGACGCCTCCAAGGCGGTGGAGCAAGAGAAGGTGGCTACCACGGAAGAGAGTGACGAGGCGCCCACAAAGACAGAGGAAGCACCCGTAAAAGCCGCGCATCCTGAAGAGCTCTCAGAAGAAACGGAAGAGAAAAGCAGTGTCGACTGAATCGGACCACGAGCTACCGCTCACGCAGCATTTACGTGAGTTGCGGAATTGCCTGGTCAAGGTGATCGTCGCCTGGATGCTTTGTGCCATTTTCGCTTGGTTTTACCGCGAGGAGATCTTTGGTTTTCTCCTTAAACCAGCCATCAGCGCCTTGGGTGCGGAGGATGCCCGGCTGCAAGCCATCAAGCCCACCGAAATCTTTTTCACCTATCTGAAGTGCGCGGTCCTGGCGGGCTTCGTCATTTCCATACCCATTATTTTTTGGCAATTCTGGTCCTTCGTGGCACCGGGCTTGTACAAGCGAGAGAAAAAGTTCATCTTCCCCTTTGTCCTGAGCTCCACACTGCTCTTCGTCGGCGGGGCTGGCTTTGGCTACACCTATGTATTTCCAATTGCTTTTCAATTCTTCCAGGGCTTTAGCGCCCCCTTTGTCGAGTCGGCTTGGACCATGGGCGAGGTGTTCAGTTTTACCACCCGCATGTTCCTAGCCTTCGGCATCGCCTTTGAAATGCCCATCGTCGTGGTCTCTCTGGCCATGGTTGGGATCGTAACGCCTAAAAAATTACTGGAATTCTGGCCCTACGCGATTCTGATCTGCTTCGTCCTCGGCGCTGTCCTGACACCACAGGACCCCTTGAGCCAAGCCATGCTCGCAGTCCCTCTCGTGACCCTGTATTTCATTGGGGTTGGAGTCAGTTATATAGTGGCCCGCAAGCCTGCTGAAGCCTGAAATCGCGCCCCACACAGCCGGGCTGAACAAACCAGCACTCTTTGTCGCAAACCCCAGCGCACTTTGGCGCAAACCCCAGCGCACTTTGACGCACAGGCCCGTTTGGGAATGGTTTTTCCGGCCTTTTTCGCCTATACAATGGCGGCCTTTTTTCGCGCGACGGCGTGTTTTCGCTTCTGAGCGCTCCCGCTTTCGAACGCCGCCCGAAAAAAGTTCGGAGACACTCCGAAGCTTGCACCTCAACCTGAACCTTGGGCGGGCCTCGGTTAAATCTCGAAGCCGCATCAGCGATTTTGCGGTTCCAACCACGTTTAAAAACGTAGACAGGAAAAGCAATGAAGAGCTTATTGGAAGAACGAGTACGCAAGAGTCGCATCCCGGCGAGACTCGACTTGATTCAAAGTCTCTCGGGGTTGGCGCTGGGCCTTTTCATGTGGGTCCACTTGATCCTGGTATCGAGCATCTTGCTGGGCAAGGACACCATGTTGGCCGTCACCCGTCTCTTGGAGGCCAGCTTCCTGCGCCCCGATGTGCCCGGCGGCTACCCCGCCCTGGTGGCCGGTGCCGCGCTGACCATCTTTGTGATTTTTATCGTGCACGCAGGCTTGGCCATGCGGAAGTTTCCCTCCAATTGGAAGCAATTCCGCGAAATGCGCTCTCACATCAAGATGATGCACCACACAGACACCACACAGTGGTGGACCCAAGCCGTCACCGGCTTTGTCATGTTCTTCCTGGGTTCCGCGCACCTGATAATCATCGCCTCCAACCCCGACAAAATCGGTCCCTACCTTTCCGCCGACCGCTTTGTCACGTGGGGCCTGTGGCCCATGTACTTGATCTTGCTCTTCGCCGTGGAGTTTCACGGAGCCATTGGCATGTATCGTCTGGCCGTTAAGTGGGGTGTGTTCGATGGAAAGAATCCACAACAAACTCGCAAGCGCCTGAAGTTGGCCAAGAAATGTATCACCGTGTTCTTCATCAGCTTGGGACTCGCTTCCTTCGTGGCTTACGTCAAGATCGGTATCGAGCATCGCGATCACGCGGGCGAGCGTTACGTCCCAACCGCTGAATTGCATCTCGAAAACCCATCGCACTAATGCTTTAAACGAGCGAATTTTTAAACGAGGTCTAGACCCATGAAAGTTGTCTATACGGATTCACTGGTGATCGGAGGAGGCCTTGCTGGCCTGCGCGTTGCCATCGCTTCAAAGAAGCGTGGCA
Organism: Pseudomonadota bacterium; assembly: GCA_003353845.1. GTDB lineage: Bacteria > Myxococcota_A > UBA9160 > UBA9160 > JADFDR01 > GLO-12. The sequence goes on from PIVT01000032.1 coordinate 8,365, forward strand.
TGGAAACCATTGTGCTCTCACTGATTCCCGCCAAACGTTCTCACTCCGCCGCCGCCCAGGGAGGCATGCAAGCCAGCCTCGGTGCTTCGATCAAAGGTGAGGGTGATAACGAAGACGTCCACTTTGGCGACACGGTGAAGGGAAGTGATTGGGGCTGTGACCAAGACGTCGCTCGCATGTTCGTCAACACCGCCCCCAAAGCCATCCGCGAGTTGGCCACTTGGGGCGTGCCCTGGAGTCGCATTCGACCTGGCGACCGCGAAGTCGTGGTCAACGCCGAGAAGGTCACCATTACCGAGAAAGAAGAAGCTGAGGGTCTGATTACCGCGCGTGACTTCGGTGGGACCAAGAAATGGCGCACTTGTTTCACGGCCGACGGCACGGGTCACACCATGCTCTACGCCATGGACAACAAAGCCATCGAGCTGGACATCCCGGTACACGAGCGCAAAGAAGTCATCTCGCTGATTCACGAAGGCGATCAGTGTTACGGCGCCGTTGTGCGGGATCTGGTCACGGGCGAGCTCATCGCTTACGTAGCCAAGGCCACCACCATTGCCACAGGCGGATACGGTCGCATCTACGCCGTGTCTACCAATGCCGTGATCTGTGAGGGCATGGGCGCAGCCATCGCCCTGGAAACGGGCAAGGCACCCTTGGGCAATATGGAAGCCGTGCAGTTTCATCCCACGGCCATTGTGCCCGTCGGCATTCTCACCACGGAAGGCTGCCGCGGAGACGGTGGCGTGTTGCGCGATATCGACGGTTACCGCTTCATGCCCGACTACGAGCCCGACAAAAAAGAATTGGCCAGTCGCGACGTGGTCTCCCGTCGCATGACCGAGCACATGCGCAAGGGCAAGGGTGTTCCCTCTCCCTACGGCGATCACTTGTGGCTCGACATCACCATTTTGGGCAAGGCCCACATTGAGAAAAATCTTCGAGAGGTCAAGGAGATCTGTGAGTACTTCCTGGGCATCGACCCCGTCACCGACTGGATTCCCGTTCGCCCCACTCAGCACTACTCCATGGGTGGCGTGCGCACAAAACCCAATGGTGAAAGCCCGGGGCTCAAGGGCTTGTTCTCGGTGGGCGAAGGCGCTTGCTGGGACATGCACGGCTTTAATCGCCTTGGCGGAAACTCTGTGGCCGAGACGGCCGTATCCGGCATGATCGTGGGCGAGTACGTAGCCGATCACTGCGAGCAAACGGACATCAGCATTCCCACCAGTTTGGTGAAAGGCTTCCTCAATCGAGAGCAAAAAAATATCGATACGCTCTTTGCTCGTGAATCAGGCGAGAACGTCTACGAGCTGCGCGATGCCATGCAAACCATCATGATGGACAAGGTGGGCATCTTCCGCGACGGAGCGCATTTGCAAGAAGCCGTCGACGAGTTAAAGGCCCTGCTCAAACGCTGCGACAATATCGTGGTGCGCGACAAGGCTCCTTCGTCCAACCCCGAGTTGGTCAATGCGTTGCGTGTACCTCGTATGATCAAGCTCGCCCTGACCGTGGCTTGCGGCGCCCTGGCCCGCACGGAAAGTCGGGGTGCACACTCGCGCGAGGATTACCCCGAGCGCAATGATCGCGATTGGCTCAAGCGCACTCTGTCCTATTGGAAGAACGAGAACGACGAACTGCCTACCTTGGAGTACGAAGACCTCGACATCATGAAGATGGAAATGCCTCCAGGTTTCCGAGGTTATGGAAACGACAACACCATTCATCACCCCGATACCGAGCGGCGTCTGGCCGAGGTCGAGCAAATCACAGCCAGCATGCCCAACGCGGACCGTCATGAAATCCAAGAGGCGCTGCTCAAGTACGACCTACCTGAAAAATTGAAGGGCAAGAACGAGCGCGTAGGAGTTGGTTACAAATGAGCGATAAAATCCAGATCCAGGCAAACGGCAATGGTCCCGGGCGCAAGCTCAAGTTCAATATCTTGCGCTACAACCCACAGCTCGCGGGTGACAAGCCGCGCATGGTGACCTACGAGGTTGAAGAGGCTGCGGGCATGACCATCTTCATCGCCCTGAATGAAATCCGTGAGAAACAAGAACCTTCCTTGCAGTTCGACTTCGTATGTCGCGCCGGCATTTGCGGTTCTTGTGGCATGGTGATCAATGGTCGGCCCGACCTGGCTTGCCGCACCCTGACCGCCAAGTTCCCCAGCGGCGAAATCACCTTGCTTCCCTTGCCCGCCTTCGAACTCATTGGAGATTTGAGCGTCAACACCGGCAAGTTCATGCGCGCCATGAGTGAGCGCATCGGGAGCTGGATCCACAGCAGCGATGCGGACAATCGCGATCTCACGATTCTCGAAGAGCGCATGGATCCCGATCTGGCGGACGAAATCTACGAGCTCGACCGCTGCGTCGAATGTGGTTGTTGTATCTCGGCCTGTGGCACCAAGCGCATGCGCGATGAGTTCCTGGGCGCCGTAGGATTCATGCACGTGGCGCGCTTCCACATGGACAGCCGCGATCACCGCAGCGATGATGACTGGTACGAAGTCATCGGCGACGACGACGGCGTCTTTGGCTGCATGACCCTCTTGGGCTGCGAAGACAACTGTCCCAAAGACCTTCCGCACCAGACACAAATTGCCTTCTTGCGTCGTTCCATGGTAAAGGTGGCGTAGCAAAAATCTTCAAGGAGAGAGTTCCTCGTGACCGCTGACGATCAACTACAAGTTGTTCAGGATTACATCCGATTCATTTCAAGCCACGATTTGGATGCGGTGCTAGCCCTTTACGCTAAGGACGCCGTCTTGGAAGATCCTGTGGGTTCCGATCCCCTCAAAGATCCCGAGGCCATTCGAAAGTTCTATGCCACGGCCTTTGCCATGGGAATCAGCGCCAAGTCCACTGGCGAAACGCGCTGTGCGGGTAACTCCGTGGCCTTTCCCTTTTGCATCTGCGTAAAACTGGGCGACAACCAGATGAGCATCGATGTCATCGATGTGTTCGATTTCGACGAAAGCGGGAAGATCCAATCGATGAAGGCCTACTGGGGACCGGAAAACTCCAAGACCGAACCCATCCCCAAAACAAGCTAAAACTCCCCGATTAAAGATTGATTCTAGAGCGACCGATCCTTCAACTCATGCCTGAATGGATCCCCATTGTCGCTTTTATGCTCGTCCCTGTGGTCATGTCGGCCTTGGTGATACGCCGCGTCTTCAAGTTCACGCAGTTGATGCGAAATCCCGAGCAGATCCAAGACATGCTTTCCAATCCCGAGGTGCAGCGCGCCCTGGAACAGGCCGGGCAGAATCCGGAGACCTCTCACATTCTCCGGGAAGCCTTCAAAACCGCCCTCCGCAATGGCAATGCCCGAGTCAGCATCAACATGGGCGACGGCGATCTATCGCCCAGCACGATTAGCGCCCTTCAATCACTCCAGCAAAAAAATCGGATTGAACCGCGAAGGGAGGCCAGCGGCCCTTCGAGTTTGACGCGCTTTGTGCTCGCCACCGCCGTCATCGGCGGGCTCGCTTATGTGGGTTGGTTTCTTACTCAATAAGCAAGACTCTATAATCTAAATTTGAGAACTTCGGTCCGCAGCGCTTCTGATTGATCGAGTAAAACTTTCATGGCTTCAGTCATGCATGTCGTCGCATACTCGTTGGCACTGGTTCGCTCGCGCAGGTTTTCAAGGGAGCATTCCGTTTCATGACAAGAAGACAACTGCGCTTGTAGTGCCTCTTGAATACTAGTCACGGACAATCTCACACCTTCCATATTCTTCGCGATATGGCTCGTGCTGCGCTCTTGTTCATGCGTCGTTGCTTCTACTTGACGAGTGAGCTCTCCAACACTTGCGGAGGCCCCCTGCACCACGGCCGTTCCCGCAGCGTATTCTGAACTGGCATGTTGAATCTCTTCAGCATCCGCCCCAACGCGTTTCATCAAGTCCACGGCGTGTCTGGCGGATCCACGATGCTCATGCACCGAAGAGACGATGGCCTCTACTTGCTTTCCACTGGCATCTGCGGAACGAGTTATTTCTTGCAAGGTGGCACCCGCCTCGATAGAAAGCGCAACGCCACTTTCCACATGCGAAACGCCTGCCTCAATCACATGGATGGCGTTTGAACTTTCTGCTTGCAGGTCTCGGATCAGCGATGCGATCTCCTTGGTATTTGAGGTCACTCGATCCGCCAGGTCTTTAATTTCATCTGATACAACCGCAAAGGCTCGTCCATGTTCACCGGCCTGGGCTGAAATGATCGACGCGTTTAGCGCCAACAAGTTTGTTTCATCCGCAACATCATCAATGACATCGACGATGTGTCCAATGTCCTCGATGCGAGTACCCAGCGCCCGAATCACCTCTTGCACACCCTCGGTCGCACTTGCGATGGCGTGCATTCCATCGATGGTTTTTTCCACACGGTCACGACCTTTTCCAGCGGCTTCCGTCACGACGGTTGACAGCCTTGCGGTTTCCAATGCGTTGGATTCAATATTACTGATCTGCTGCGTAAGCATTCCGACGCTGTCCATGGATTCTCGAACGACTGTCGTGAGTTGCTCCGTCTTTCCCGCGACTTCTTGAATGCGCGGCATCATCTGTTCAATGGCAGCCTCGCTATCGGTCACCTTTCCCGAAAGCTCCACGGTGTGCTCATTCAAGCCTTTGGCCACGGCCTTGATCTCAAGCGCGGCGCTCGTGGACTCTTCGACCGTTCCGGTTAATTCATCTGCCGCGGTTGTAATTCCATCTGCGTTCCGTGTGATACTGCCAATGGCTTCCATGGCCTGAATGCTCTCTTGCAGTTGATCGACGGTGACCGATGAAACATCTTTCGCAATCACTGAAATATCTGCTGCGGCCTGGTCAACACGTGTGACCGTCTCCATAACTTTTCCAACCGTGCCTCGGAGGGCGGAGGACATTTCATCAATGGACCGCCCCAACTCTCCCAATTCATCATCCGTCTCAACGATATTGGTCCGGCGCAAGTCGCCTTCGGCAACCCGCTTCACCTGCTCTTGAAGCGCCATGAAGATGCGGCGCATATCCCGCGCGAACAGGATCGAAACGAAAAGGGTCAGGATGAGAATGACTGCGGCAAAGATCACAATGGTCGTTCGTGCCGAGTGGGCGATAGCATTCATCACCGAGCGAGTCGTGTAGGCAATCAACACGCTGTCGGATTCAGGCAGGGCAACCCACGCGTACACATGTGGCGTTGATATCTTCGTATTGTTTCCACCTCCGGGCTCCTGCTCAATCCACTCCAACTCAGATTGGAGAAATTGGGTGCCCTCTGACATCAACTCAGAGTCGAGTTCATAGATGGCAAACTCAATACCAAGAGGAATGCCATAGGTTTGCTCGGCCTGCTTCAGCAATGCAACCGGGTCGGGGGACTCTGCATAAGTGACGCTGAGGGCCTCCAAAACACCCTGATAGCTGGTCGTGGCAAAGACCTCCAACCCATGTTTCGCTCGGAGTTGGATCACCATGGTCATCAAGACCACGGCCATGAAGGCGAGCGTAAACATGGAGATCGCCACTTTGCGCGGCAATGAAAAGAGCGGCGCCGCGTCGCGACGAACCCGCACATCCGTGATCTCCATGGCCAGTAGGGTGCGAACAGGTTCAAGCGTGGCACTAAAGGGGATGTACATGGACATCTGAAATGCCGTACCAATGACAGATGCTCCGATGACGATGATGCCGGCCATCAACGGATCGAAGTCATCAAAAACCGAAAGTACGGTCAATGAAACGATGGTGCTGACAATGGGGTAGCAGAGAATGCCGAGGAGTACGGCTTGCCTCGGGCAGCGCAGCACAGCCCGCAGCGCCCGGTTTCTCAGCTCATCATCGACGCGGCCCTGCTCCCGTTGCTCAAGGTATTCCACAAAGGGTTGGCAGATTTTCATATAAATTGGATAGATGATGGCCAGCAAAATGGGAGTCACTGCAATGGCCGTGACTCCAAAGAAATGGGTCTGGGCCGCGGTGAACCGAGCTGTGAGCCCGAACATGAGGAACATGATCAAGGCAGACCCCAGCCCGCTTATCGCGGCCATGAGAACAATCTTGTTCCGGATCTTTTTTCCATTGAAGCCGATGTCTTGATTCATCGTTCGCCCAATTTCCCCACGCTACAGCTCTGCCCGAAAGGCAGCCCTACAGGGCGTTATCGGCAGCTGGCTGCAGCAGAAAAGTGCTTTTTGCTAGGGGGAAAACGACGAGGCCTGCATATAAAACATTATGCTTAGTTTATGGTATATATGTAATAAAAGGGCTCAGCGCGCAGTAGAAGCGGCTAGGGCGGCGTCAGCCTACAGCGTCGCTTTTCACTTTGTAGAATTTTTGCTTCAAGAATCTGAAGCCGCCAGCTCTCCGATGGCCGCTGGCAGCCTATGCTTCAACCCTTCTTGCGCATGTCCTCCGCGCGAATGAAGAGCTGCTGACGATAATCATCTTTATCGATCTTGCGTCGTGCCGCACCTGAATCCATGGCGGCTTCGGCCACGGCAGCTGAAACCTGCACGAAGGCCCTGCGATCAAAGGGCTTGGGAATGATGTATTCCGGCCCGAAATTGAATTTCTCTCCCGGATAGGCACTGCGTACCTCTTGCGGCAAATCCTCTTCCCCGCTGCGCGCCAACTCGGCCAGGGCGCGCACGGCAGCCATCTTCATGGTCTCATTGATTTCCGTGGCATCCACATCCAAGGCGCCTCGGAAAATGAATGGGAAGCCCAGCACATTATTCACTTGATTGGCGAAGTCCGAGCGCCCCGTCGCCATGACGGCATCGCTGCGCACTTCCAATACGTCGCTGGGTAGGATTTCGGGGTCGGGGTTGGCCATGGCGAAAATGATGGGGTCGGGCGCCATGCTGGCCACCATGTCCTTGGACAATAAGCCGCCCATGGACACGCCCACAAAGGCATCGGCATTTTTCATGGCATCGGCCAGGTCACGCGTATCGGTCTTGCGCACAAAGGCTTCTTTCTCGGCTGTGATGCCGCCTTCTCGGCCTTCCCAAAGCACACCTCGACTGTCGACGAGGAGCATCTTCTCGGGATCCACACCCAGGTCGAGATACAACTTCGCCACGGCAATGCCCGCGGCTCCCGCACCGGAAAATACGACATGCGTGTCACCAATGTCCCGGCCCGTGATCTCAATGGCGTTCAGGAATGCGGCGGCTGAAATAATGGCGGTACCGTGTTGGTCGTCGTGGAAGACGGGAATGTCCATGGACTCAATCAAGCGCCGCTCGATTTCAAAACACTCGGGGGCGGCAATATCTTCCAAGTTGATGCCACCGAAGGTGGGCGCCATGAGTTCGCAGGCGCGAATAATTTCTTCGGGGTCTTGAGTATCCAACTCGATGTCGAACACATCGATATCGGCAAACTTCTTGAAGAGTACGGCCTTGCCTTCCATGACCGGCTTACCGGCCAAGGCACCGATGTTTCCCAAGCCCAGCACGGCACTGCCGTTGGTTACGACGCCGACCAGGTTTCCCTTGGCCGTGTAGCGGTAAGCATCGTGAGGATTTTCAGCAATGGCGCGGCAAGGTTCGGCAACGCCCGGCGTGTAGGCCAAGGCGAGGTCACGGGCGGTTTGTGTTGGCTTAGTGGCAACAACCTCGATTTTTCCAGGTCGCTTCCCACAATGATAGGCAAGTGCTTCTTGTTTCTTAATCACGGTCGGGACTCACTTTCCTGCTGCAAGCCGTCGGGGTACTGCCGCAAACGGCCGCTCTAGCGCACTCAGCTCAATTTATTGAGTAAAGCCGAGTTGTGTGGAGAGGGCCTGTCCCGCTTGCGTCATGGTCGGCGCAATTCTTCCACGCAGGATCTCTTCAGAAAACCTGAACGCGGGACCCGATGCCGACAATGCTGCCACGGCGCAACCCGATGCATTGAATACGGGTACGGCAACACAAGCCAGCCCCTCTTCGCATTCCTCAACATCGATGGCCAACTCTTCAGCTGCGATGCTGCGCAAATGATCAAAGAACTTATCTCGGTCGACGATAGTACTGGGAGTTCGCGACTTTAGCCCGCCCTGGGCCACGTAATCTTGGTCGTAAGTTTCCCTTAGCGACGAATTACCACAGGCCAAAAGCACCTTTCCCAGGCTTGTACAATAGGCGGGAAGGCGTTGACCCACGCGGGAGCCGGAATGGAGCAGCTGATCGGGTTGTTCCGAAAGCAAATGCACGACCTCAAACTGGCTCAGCACGGCCAGATGAACCGTTTCGCCCAACTCCTCCGCCAGACGCACCAACACGGGTCGCGCCAGATCAACCAGGCTACACCCTCGGTTGTAGGCATTTCCCAACTCGACACAGCTTACACCCAGGCGGTAGCGTTCACTCTTGGGGCACTGCTCGATGTATCCACGCTGCTCCAATGTCGCCAATAGGCGAAAGATATTATTCTTGTGTAGGCCCAATTGAAGAGAGAGTTCGGTGACACCGAGTTCTTGCTCTCCCCGGAAGGCCTCCAGCAAGCGCAAGGCGTTGCTTACCGTTTGAATCGAATACTCGCTCTTGGCTTTTTTCATTCTCACGAGCCTCATTTGCGGGGAAATCTAACGGTCTTTCACCTTATCCCAATCGGCAAGAAAGCGCTCTAACCCCAAGTCCGTAAGGGGATGTGAGGCCAACTGCGAAAAAACTTTGGCGGGAATAGTCACAACATCGGCACCGATTTGAGCCGCTTGCGACACATGTAAGGGGCTGCGCACACTGGCCACCAACACTTCGGTTTGGAAGTCGTAGTTCTGATAGATCTCCACGATTTCTTCGATCAGATCCATGCCTTCCACGGCCAGATCATCCAGACGGCCCACAAAGGGCGAGAGGAAGGTGGCTCCCGCCTTGGCCGCCAAGATGGCCTGCGTAGCAGAAAAAACCAGGGTGCAATTGGTCGGGATCCCCTGTTCCGTCAGCGAGCGAATGGCTTTGAGCCCTTCCAAGGTCATGGGAATTTTTACCACGATATTGTCGGCGATCTCCCGCAAGGCCAAGCCCTCACGCACCATGCCCTCGGCATCCAAGGCCACAACCTCAGCACTGACGGGTCCCGGCACCAACTCAGCGATGTTGTGAATCACATCTGTCGGGCTCCCATCCTCTTTGGATAAAAGACTGGGATTGGTCGTTACACCATCCAGCAAACCCAAGGCATGCGCCTCACGAATCTCATCCAGGTTCGCCGTATCGATAAAAAACTTCATTTAAATATGCCCCGTGTTCGACGCCCCAAAATTCGTCGAGGCGGGTCAGAAGGAATGAAAAGCAGGAAAGTTTCTAGCTACCGAGCTTCGCCAGCAGTGTCAAGCAAGCCTTGATCCCCAGCGCTCCCCTAACGCCAACCTGTATCACTCTTCTTCCAGTAACACCGCACTTGTCTAGGTTGCATCTGCCTGTGTTGGATCTGTCTGTGTTGGATCTGCCCAAAACATTTGCAACATCAACAGCCCTACGCCCACAACGATACAGGAGTCCGCCACATTAAAGTCAGGCCAAGAGTATCCTTGCCACAAACGAAAATGTAGAAAATCGACGACCTCGTGAAAACGAACACGATCAATGAGGTTTCCCACGGCACCGCTAAAAATCAATCCGAGGCTCGTTGCCGTATAGCGATCGTCCTCAGGGATGCTGCGAAAAAATCCCAACACCAGAAAACTCGCCAGGACCGAAACCCCGATGAAAAAGCCAATGCGCCAAGAGGGATCTGCATCACGAAGAAAACCAAAGGCCGCACCGGGGTTGCGCACGTGCGTGATGTAGAAGAACCCATCGATCACGGTAATTTTGCTGAAATTAATGGTCAGGTTGGCGTTGATCCACCACTTGGTCAGTTGGTCCAAGGGAAGTGCAACGGCCAACACAGCCAAAAATATTCGCAGTTTTGTAGTCATGAATGAACCTTCTCCGGGGCCGACCCTGAAAGCTGTGGGTCGCACAGCACTTTAGCGCAGCACTCTAGCGCAGTTCGGCCGCATCCAAGCGGCCGTCTTCCCATACCCCGGGTGCCAAATGGCGTGCCTGTCGCAAATAGGATGAAGCCTCGGCAGAATATCCTTGCGTCCACAACGCCTGACCGCGCAATCCTACAATATGCGCTCGCGCCCGATCGTCGAGCTGATCTTGGGCGGTGAGCAGGGCTTCGGTTTGCTGCAAGTAAGATTCCGTGCGTTCGGGATACGGACCCGGGGCGTAATGACGCGCAAGGGCGAGGTAGGCATAAGGATTGAGAGGGTCAACGCGCAAGGCTTGTTCATAGGACGCGCGGGCTTGATCAAAATGCCCCGCTGCATCTTCATCCAACCCATTCAGCGTGAGTCGCATGGACGCACGGCGTGCGGGATCGCCTTCGTTCACAAACTCAGAAAGACGCAAACTGCTACCGCGAGGCAAGGACCCGAGCGCCGCACAACCAGCAGAAAATGCCGTCAACACACAAAGTGCCAAGGCTCGTTTCAGCATTATTTTTTACTACCTCCAAACAAGCGCCGTAAGAATCCCCCAAAACCATCGGCCGCGCCCGGGGCGTCGGGCTGACCTCCCCATTCGGGACAGGTTTTCTTGGGCTCGCTGCCTTCTAAAAAGTACTCTGGCTGTTTTCGCGGGCAGCTTGCCAATGCACGGGCTCCGGTGGTCGGGTCGATATCCAAGCGCGTTACCCCGGGCGGCATCAAGAAGGCTCCACGCGACTGGCCTCCCGTAGCGCCCCTTAAAAACTGAATCCAAATGGGCAAGGCCGCCTGACTTCCCGGCAGTCCAATGCTCTGGGGTTCGTCAAATCCAACCCATACCACGACCACGAGTTCCGGAGTAAAACCGGCAAACCAGGCATCGCGTAAGTCATCACTGGTTCCTGTTTTCCCCGCGATGGGGCCGCGCAGACCCGCCAGGCGCACGCCCTTGCCCGTGCCCCGATCCACAACCCCTTCCAGGAGCGAGGTCAGCAAGTAAACAGGACCCGCTTCAACGGTACGCTCAAAATCAATCTCTCGCCGCAGCAGGGAATTGGCATCGCTATCGGCTTGGACCACATCCTCGTAGGTACGAATGCTCGGGCGTACACCTCCATTGGCAAGGGTCGCATAAGCGCGGCTCACCTCTAAGGGTGTGAGATCGGCTACCCCCAACGGCAAGCTGGGCACGCGGGGAAGGCGGCTTTCAATCCCCAAGCGTTCCGCCATATTGACAATGCGCGCTGCCCCGATTTCCAAGCCCAAGCGCGCCGTGGCCACATTGAGCGATCGCTCAAGGGCTTCGCGCAGGCTCACCTCGCCGTTGTACTCGCGATCATAATTTTCCGGCCGCCAGGGTTCTTCACCAGCCACGGGAACTTCCAAGGGACTGTCGTCCAAGCGATCCGCCAAGGTCATCACCGGCGCCCGCGCCCCCCTGGGTTCCAGCGCCGCCAGGTAAGCAACGGGCTTGAACACACTGCCTGCGGGACGATTGGCCTGGGTGCATCGATTGTACTGGGAGTCGCGGTAGTCGCGGCCACCGGCCAGGGCCAGCACCTCACCCGTCTGGGGACGCAGCGCGATGATGCAGCCCTGCAATTGCCGCGTCACGTCTTCTCGGACCAGCTCCGGGTATTTGCGTTCAAGACTCTCCAAGCCTTCGCGCAAACTCTTGGAAGCCAAGGCCTGCAAGCGCATATCCAAAGTGGAATGAATGCGCAGCCCTTCACCCTCGAGATCTTCTTGCGTGTAAACCTCGGGTAATTGCTGGCGCAGCAAATCGAGAAAATAGCGGGCGTCTTCGGGTTCGTGCGTGGCGTGGGCCAGGCGCAGCTCGCTTGCAATAGCCCGGGCATGCTGCTCAGCATCGATCTTGCCCTGCCCCAACATGCGATCCAACACCAGATTTCTGCGTTCCCGAGCCCGATCGGGCCAGCGATAAGGCGACAAGCCATTGGGGCCCTGAATGATGGCTGCCAACAGCGCCGACTCCTCCACCAGAAGCTTGGCCGCGGGTTTGCCAAAGTAGTAGCGCGAAGCCTCACCCATCCCGTGGATGGCCGTGGCGCCCCGACGCCCCATGTACACTTCGTTGAAGTAGGCCTCGAGGATGGCGCGTTTCTCGTAGCGGGCTTCGACAATCAGGGCCATGGTGGCTTCCTGAATCTTGCGGCGATAGGTGCGCTCGGGCGTCAGAAAGAAGTTCTTCACCAATTGCTGGGTGAGGGTGCTCGCCCCCTCGCGAATCTGCCCGGCCCGGAGGTTAGCTAGAAATGCGCCCAGGATGCGCCTGGGGTCAATCCCGTGGTGATCCAGAAAACGCTGGTCCTCCACGGCAATCACGGCATCGGCCAAGTGCTCAGGCACCTTGTCGATCTTCACCAACTCCTGTTGCTTGCGGTTGGGCCCGTAGTACAAGCCTACCAACTCGGGCTCCAGCAATACGGCACCCAGCTCACGACCCGTGGACACGTCGTGAATTTCTTCAATCCGACTGCCCGACAACTGAAAGGAGACATTGCGCTCCGGCTCAGGACGCGTGGGGTGTTCAAAGGCCTGCAGATAGATCCTGGCGCTATTGCGTGTCCAATAGAAGCGGCCCGCGGTCAGGACCTGTGCGCTGCTCTGCTCCCGGTAACCCAGGCGAGCCAGGACCCCCGGCAAATCGATGTGTTTCCAATCGAGGCCGGGATAGAGGATCGTCGGTGCAGAGAGCACCCGAGAGGGCACTTGAAACAGCTGGCCGGCAAAGCGCTCACGAACCACCCGGTCCAAATGAGCTACCGAGGAAGCCAGGTAAAAGCCCAGCACGAAGGCCAGGAGCGTGAGCAGCAGGCTGCCGCGACCCAACAGCCCCATAAGCCCGCTAGAGCCCTTCTTTCTCCCCCGTGCGTTGCCTCGCTTGGCGCGAGAGCTCTTGGAGGTCCTGGATTTGGCGGAAGATCGGGCCAAATGGTTCGTCCTAAAGTAAAGTAATGGAGAGCACGGACACGTAAATCACTGCGGTTCCCCTGCGAAACCTAGCTGCGGTCACCCATACCCGGCTGCTCTTCGCGAAAGATAGTAATCGGTAGCGCTGATGCCCGTAAGCCGTTGCTTGTGATTTCCCTTTTTGAACTGAGACTTGCAAACGATGACTGAACAAAAGCCATGGGGTGGACGCTTCCACCAGGCCACTGACCCGACCGTTGAACGCTTTTCCTCCTCGATCCACGTCGATTGCGAGTTGGCTTTCTACGACATCCAGGGTTCCAAGGCCCACGCCAGCATGCTGGGCCATGTGGGAATTTTGTCCCTCGAAGACGTCGAAACCCTCCATTCCGGCCTGGACGCCATTGCCGCAGAGATGGAGGACGGGACCTTCCCCTTTGATCCCGCCCTGGAAGACATCCACATGAACATCGAGAGCCGGCTTTTTGCCTTGGTGGGTCCCGTGGCCGGGCGGCTCCACACAGGTCGCAGCCGGAACGACCAGGTGGCCACTGATCTCGCCCTCTGGATGCGCGACGCCGTCACGGACGTGCGCTGCGCATTGCTCACCCTGCGGGAAGTCCTGCTGGAGCGAGCGGGCGAAGAAGTCGACACGGTCCTCCCCGGTTACACGCATATGCAGCGCGCCCAGCCCGTGCGCCTGGCTCATCATTTACTGGCCTATGCGGAGATGTTCGGCCGCGACAGCGCCCGCTTTACCTCCCTGGAGGATCGCTTACGGCACTGCCCCTTGGGCGCCGGCGCCCTGGCCGGGAGCACCTTGCCCTTGGATCGCGAGTACACTGCCGCTCAACTCGGGTTCAGTGCGCCCACACGCAATAGCCTCGACAGCGTCGCGGCCCGGGACAGCGTGCTGGAGTTCTTGTCCGTGGCTTCGATTTCCATGGTGCACCTCTCGCGCATCTCAGAGGAATTGGTGCTGTGGTCGACAAGCGAGTTTGGCTTTGTGGAATTGAGTGATGCCTATTCAACAGGCTCAAGCCTCATGCCACAGAAGAAGAATCCGGATCCACCCGAGTTGGTACGTGGCAAAACCGGACGTGTCTTTGGCGATCTGATGAGCATGCTCACCACCATGAAGGGACTGCCGCTCGCCTACAATCGCGATATGCAAGAAGACAAAGAGCCTCTCTTCGACGCGGCGGCCACCCTGTGCGACTGCCTGGAGGTCATTGCCGGCTCTGTGGCCAGCATGAAGATCAAGCGCGAGCGAATGCTCGAAGCGGCCAGCGACCCCATGTTGCTCGCCACGGACCTGGCTGAGGAACTGGTGCGCCAAGGCGTTCCTTTTCGCGAAGCGCACGAAGTTACCGGAAAAATTGTGGCTCATTGCGTGAGCCAAAGGCTCGACTTGCGCACGCTAACGCGGGAAGATCTCAAAGGCTTTCACCCGGCCTTTACGGCCAACGCCAGTGAGCTCGTCGACTTGGAAAGCGCCTTGGAGCGAAGGACCTTGGTGGGGGGAACCGCTCGAGAGACGGTAACCCAGGCCTTGGAAGCAGCGCGGGAAGCGTTGGTTTTCGAAGCGACACTGATCGGTGTTTTCGACGTTGATGAAAGTGCCGATGAAGACGAGGAGGGTTCATGATGCGACGTGCAAACTTGATGTTGGCCATGCTCGCAGTTTGCCTCTTGTCTTTGAGCGTCAGCGCTTGTGGAAAATACGGAAAGCCGGTGCGCAGCAAACCTGCGGCAGTGGAACAACCACCAGGCCCATCCGCCGAATTGCAATCGGGCACACCACGAACCCCCTCCGTCTAACACAATGTCGGGTTCGATCTGCCAACTGCGTTGGCCGGTTCCCGAGAACAGAATTTTAGATAAAAACAGGAGCGAGAAGTGACAAGAACGTTTTTCAACCGCCGCGATGGCGAACTTTACGTCGAGAATCTCTCCGTAGCGGAGATCGCTCGTCGGGAAGGCACTCCCTTATTCATTTATAGCCAAACGGCATTGCGAGTCGCCTACGACGCGCTGGACAAAGCCTTTGCCGCTGTACCCCATACCATTTGTTTCGCCATCAAGTCCAATATGAACCTGGCCGTCGTGCGCACCTTGGTGGAACGCGGAGCCGGTATCGATGTCACCTCGGGCGGCGAACTCTTTCGCGCACTGCAAGCCGGAGCCGACCCGCAGAAGATTGTTTACTCGGGCGTGGGAAAGACAGACGGCGAAGTTGACGAGGCTTTGGATGCCGGCATACGATTTTTCAACTTGGAATCGCGTGCGGAGTTGGGCTGCGTGAATGCACGCGCCGAGGCTCGGGGCGTAGTGGCGAATATCACCTTCCGCGTGAACCCCGATGTGGATCCCAAGACCCATCCCTATATCTCCACCGGCCTGAAGAATTCCAAGTTCGGCATTCCCATCACCGAGGCCCGAGAGGCCTACGCCGAGGCCAAGACCTTGAATTCCGTCAAGGTGGTGGGTGTGGATTGCCACATCGGTTCGCAACTCACCGATGCGCAACCCTTCCACGACGCGCTGCTGCGCGTACGAGCCTTGGTGGAAGACTTGCGCAATGCCGGCCATGAAATTCAGTACCTGGATTGCGGTGGTGGCTTGGGCGTGGTCTACAACGATGAGGAGCCACCTTCACCTAAAGAGTATGCCCGGGCGATTCTGGATGCCGTGGGCGACCTCGGTTGTGAAATCGTTTTGGAGCCGGGCCGCTGGATTACCGCCAATGCGGGCATCATGGTGGCCGAGGTGGTGTATGAAAAGAACAATGGCGGCAAGACCTACACCATCGTTGACGGGGCCATGACGGACCTGTTGCGCCCCGCCTTGTACCAGGCCTACCAGCACATCGAACCCGTGGGCCCGGCCCGCGGTGAAGAGCGTCTGGTTGATATCGTGGGTCCCGTGTGCGAATCCGGTGACTTCCTGGCCAAGGAACGGCCCTTTCCTCCCGTGGAAAAGGGTGATTTAATCGCGGTGTTCTCGGCGGGCGCCTACGGTTTCTCCATGTCCTCGAATTACAATGGACGCAGGCGAGCTGCTGAGGTGTTGGTGCGCGACGAGCGCTACAGCGTCGTGCGCGCACGAGAGGGCTACGAAGATTTAATTCGCGGTGAAAACCTTGGAGAAGGTTTAGACGAGGAACTTGCGGAATGAGCCAAACGATATCCTTCACAAAAATGCATGGTGCCGGAAACGACTTCATCGTTCTCGACGGCATTCGCGACGAGTTGCCCGAGTTGGCACCCATCGCGGCCAGGCTGGCAGATCGCAATTTCGGCATTGGCTGCGATCAAATCCTCGTGGTTCGCTCCTCCAAGGAGGCGGACTTCCGCATGGAGATCTACAACGCCGACGGTTCCCAGGTGGAAATGTGCGCCAATGGCATTCGCGCCTTCTACCACTATTTACGGCAGCACGGGCACACCACGAGCGACGAGATCTCCGTGGAGACCCTGGGCGGCATTGTGTATCCCCGCTCCGCTGGCGAAGGCCTTGTCACCGTCAACATGGGATTGCCCGTGTTGGCTCCGGCCAAGATTCCCACCAGCTTGGGTTCCGGCGAGGGCCCGGTGCTGGATGCAGAGCTGGAAGTGGCCGGAAAAATCCTTCATGTTTCCAGCGTCTCCATGGGGAACCCCCACGCGGTGATTTTTGTTTCGGGCAATGTCGATGACTACCCGGTAGCGGAAATTGGCCCCTTGGTGGAAAACCACCCCGCCTTTCCCAACCGCGTCAACGTCGAGTTTGTCGAGGTCCTGAGCCCCACGAGCGTTCGCCAACGCACCTGGGAACGCGGCACGGGCGAAACCCTGGCCTGTGGCAGCGGTGCCTGCGCCGTCGCTGTCGCTTCGATTTTGCGCGCGACTACCGAACGCTCCATCAGCATTGAATTGCGCGGTGGTGAACTTCAAATCAATTGGTTGAGCGAGAATGCCAATGTTCTCATGACAGGGCCTGCGACCGAGGTATTCTCGGGACAGATCACCCTTTAAAGGTGGAAGGAGAATCGGACGTGTTTGAAGGAGTCTTCACCGCACTCGTTACGCCCTTTTCCAAGGGCATCGTAGACGAAGAGGCGCTGCGCAAGCTCATCGAGTTGCAAATCGAAGCCGGCGTCCACGGTCTCGTACCCTGTGGCTCCACCGGAGAGTCGGCCACGTTGTCTCACCATGAACACCGCAAGGTGGTGGAAGTCACCGTCGAAGCCACCGCCGGGCGTGTTCCAGTCATTGCCGGTACGGGTTCAAACTCCACCTCTGAGGCCGTGGCTATCACGAATCACGCTCGGGAAGCGGGTGCCGACGGTGCCCTGCTCATCTCGCCTTATTACAACAAGCCCACCCAAGAAGGCATCGTGGCTCATTACGAGACCATCGCCAGGGAAACGGGCCTGCCTCTCATTGTCTATAACATTCCCGGTCGCACAGGGTCCAATATCACGGCCAGCACACAAGTGCGTCTGGCCGAAATCCATGGCATCGTCGGCGTAAAAGAAGCCAGCGGGGATATCGTGCAGATGTCGGAAGTGATTGCCAATGTCCCCGACGACTTTGCCGTCTTGTCGGGCGATGACGCCCTCACCCTTCCGCTCATGGCCGTCGGCGGCAACGGCGTGATCTCCACCAGTTCCAATCTCGTGCCCAAGGAAATGGTGGCGATATACAATGCCTTTCAAGCGGGCGACCTGGCCGAAGCGCGACGGGTTCACGAGGGATTACTGCCCCTCTTCAATCTTTTGTTCTGCGAAACCAATCCCATCCCCATCAAGGCCGCCCAACATTTGCGCGGTCTGATTCAAGATGAGATTCGCCTGCCGCTCCTACCCATGACCGATGGCAATAAGCGAAGCCTGGAAGCCTTGATGAAGGAGATGAAGCTCTTATGAGTTCAAAGAATGCAGCGACTGACTCCAAAGGCGTGCTCGTCGTTGGTGCTTTGGGAAAAATGGGCATCTGCGTGCGCGAGGCCTTAACGCAGGAGCCTCGCTTGCATTTGAGCGTGGGCCTTGAGCGGCCCGACTTTGAAGAAGAAATAGAAGCCCGGGATTTCACACTCACGAGCGATCCTGAACAAGCGCTTGAGAAGGCTGCCGTCGTCATTGATTTTTCGGTGCCCGAGGCCAGCCTCAATTTGGTTCGCCTGTGTGCCGACCGTGGCATTCCCAGTGTCATTGGCACTACGGGATTTAGCGAAGCGCAACGCGCCGAGATTGCGAGTGCGGCGAGTTCCATTCCCCTGGTCTTGGCTCCCAATTTTTCGGTGGCCGTGAACGTGCTCGGGCACCTGGCCCAACGCGCGTCAGAACTCTTGGGCGACGGCTTCGATGCGGAGATCATGGAGATTCATCACAACGCCAAGCGCGACGCCCCCAGCGGTACCGCTCTTTGGTTGGGCGAGCACGTGGCCGCGGGCCGCTCGCAGGAGTTGGCCAAGCAAGCGTGTTACACGCGACATGGAGAAATCGGAGCGCGCCCACAAGGAGAGATCGGGCTGCAGACCTTGCGTGGCGGCGATGTCGCGGGGGAGCACACGGTTTATTTCTTCGGCGACGGCGAGCGACTGGAACTCACCCACCGAGCTTCCACGCGCGATCACTTTGCGCGCGGTGCTGTGCGAGCCGCGGCCTGGGTCGTGGACCAGGCAAACGGCCTGTACGGTATGAATCGCGTCTTAGGCTTGGATTAAGGCTTGGATTAAGGCTTGGATTAAGGCTTGGATTAAGACTTGGATTCGGCCGGAGTTTTCTAGACCGCGTCGGAACCCTGTTCGCCCGTTCGAATCCGAATCACGTCTTCCAATGCGGATACAAAAATTTTCCCATCGCCAATGCGACCCGTCTGAGCCGCTTGCACGACAGTCTCCACCACTTGGTCTACCCGATCGTCATCCACGACCAAGTCAATTTTGACCTTGGGTAGAAAGTCCACCACATATTCAGCGCCGCGGTAGAGTTCCGTGTGCCCCTTCTGGCGACCGAACCCCTTGACTTCAGTCACCGTCATTCCCTGCAGACCGAGGCCCGAAAGGGCTGCTTTCACTTCGTCGAGCTTGAACGGTTTGATGATGCATTCAATCTTTCGCATTTCTGTTCCTTTCCCAACCACAGTCAACCTGCAATGTAGCTTGTAGGCCACCCGCAGACCAACTGATTCCCATTTCCAAAGCGTGCTCCTCGCAGCGCCCTCTACAACAGCCTCTTGCAACAGTTTCTACAAGACTTTCTACAAGACGTAGGCATTCTCACTGTGCTCCGACTGGTCGAGCCCGACGTGCTCGCCTTCATCTGACACGCGTAGATTTCCCATTAGTGTGCGCATGAGGACCAAGATGAGGAGGGTCGCGACGGGTGCGTAAAGCGCAGTAAATCCCACGCCCTTCAGCTGAATCCAAAGCTGTTCTCCCTTGGTGACACCATCCAAGGCAAAGGGAGCGGCAAAGATCGCCGTGGCCAAAGCGCCCCAGGTGCCGCCAATACCATGCACACCGAACACATCCAGCGAATCGTCGTACCCCATTTTAATTTTGACGAGAGCGACGAAGAAGTAACAAATGGGTGCACATAGGAACCCGATGGCGATGGCCGACAAGGGCGTCACGAAAGCACAACCCGGTGTAATGGCCACCAAGCCTGCCACAGCACCGGTGGCCGCCCCGAGTACCGTGGGCCGACCGTGATGAATCCACTCAATCAGAATCCAACTCAGGGTGGCGGCCGACGCGGCCGTGGTCGTAGTCACCAAAGCCAGGGCCGCCGTGGCATCGGCGGCCAATTCACTACCGGCATTAAACCCGAACCAGCCCACCCAAAGCAGCGCCGTTCCAATCACCACCAAGGGCATATTATGGGGCGGCAGAGGCACCTTGCCGTAATCCTTGCGCGGCCCCAGGAACAAGGCCGCGGCCAGAGCCGAGTAACCACTGGACATATGCACCACTAGACCGCCGGCAAAGTCCAAGGCTCCGTCTTCGCCGATCCAACCTCCACCCCACACCATATGCGCCAAAGGCAGGTAAACCAAGATCGCCCAAAGCGAGGAAAAGACGATGTAGGGACCAAAGCGCATGCGCTCAGCAAATGCGCCGATCATCAGCGCCGGCGTAATGATCAGGAACATGCCTTGAAACATGGCGAACAGCAGCTCGGGAATGGTTCCGTGCAAAGCTTCAGGAGCAACGCCCCGCAATCCGACTTTGGCCGAGTCCCAACCCCAGAGCCCATGCTGATCTGCACCAAAGGCAATGGAGTAGCCCACCAACACCCATATCAGGCCCATGACCGCAGCGGAGGTGAGGCATTGCATGAGTAAGCTGAGCACATTCTTGGAGCGCACCAAACCACCGTAGAAAAGTGCGAGACCCGGAAGGGTCATCAGGAGCACCAGGGCACAACTCATCAACATCCAAGCGGTATCACCCGAATCCAAAACCGCCTCTTCCGCCGCATGGGCCGACGGTGAAACAGCCAAGAGCGCCACTCCAGCGATCAGGCCCTGGCATCCTTTGCTATGCCGCATAGGAAAATTTCCCGGGATTCTCATGCCCACTCCTTATTCGTTTTCTGAATTATTAATGCCAAGTACCCAAAGATCGAACAGACCTTGGCGAAGCCCCTGGCTACGAATCCGACTCTCCCCCTCAAACACTGATTCCATTGTGACGAGTAATGCAGAAAATTGCAGCTCACTTAAAGCAAAAGGCTGCTTCATTTGGAATCGCTCGTTGTGTTCGTCGCCCAAGCCCTAGGCAGCCCTGCCTAAGACCTGTGCAATAGAATGCTCACTTCGGGCTCTGGCGGCTTCTGCTTCTCCCTCAGCCTGGTCCGAAAGTTGCATTGGCTTTCTCTCGACGATTTACACCAAGCCCATGAGCGAGACAGAAGCGAGATAGGAGCGAGAGATGATTGAAGAAAAGCAGAACCGGGAAGCCAACTTGGAATTAGTGTTGAGCGGTCTGGTCCACGCCATGAACAAAGAGACGGAAAACGGTGCCCGCTTGTCGCTGCGCGAGTGGATGGACCTCGCGGAAAGCTGGCGTATTTGGGAAGCCCTGCGCCTGTGTCGAGGCAATCGATCCGCCGCGGCCCGTCAATTGGGAATCGGGCGCCGCACCCTGTACGCCAAAATCGAGCGGCTTGGTATTTCGTTTTCTGAGCTAGAGGCCGACGAGCCCTCGCCGCTCACAAAGAGCCTGCCGGAAACTTCGGAGAACTTGATACGGCGCGCCTGCTGAAGTTCATGGGCTAGTGGCTTCAGCCAGTAGCGATTGAATCTCAGGACGTGCCAGAAAAGCGCTCGTGTATGGGCAAGCCTGACGGAAGGAGTCCGTGGCGAAGAAGGCCTCGGCCGCGCGCAAATCTTCCACGCAGTCCAAGTCAAATCCGGGCGGCAGCAGCTCCGCCGATAGGCCCTCGCGCTCGGCTGCCGCCAGGGTCTCGTTCAATACACTTTCCGTGCTCATCCTCAGGTGGAACAGTGCCTCGCACAAGCTGCGCATGCCGATGAGGTTGTAGCCACCGTCTCGATCCGGGCACACAACCACTTCACTTCTCTCCAAGGCGGTGAGCGCTTTTTCAATATCGCCCTCACTCAAGCCAGGACTGTCACTGCCTCGGATTAGAATCGGAGAAAACCCTTCTTCAGCCAACTCCCGGGTTACCCGGGCCAGGCGTTCCCCGAGGTTTTTTCCACGCTGGGCTACGATCTGCATCCCTTCGGAGCAGTGGCGCCGAAAAAATGGCAGCGCTTCGGGCGGATCAATCGCCACCACAAAGTGTAGGTCATGGGCCTGGGCCATGGCCTGCGATGCGGCCAGGGTATCTTGCAAGAGGGCTTGGTAAAGCTCCGCCGCTTGCCGGGCGCTAAAGGGCGGCGTCATGCGGGTCTTTACTTTTCCCGGGATTGGCTCTTTGGCAAAGAGAACCAGCACACCTCGCGAGTCGCGAGCGGCGGCTTCAGGCATGGCCGCTGGCGAACAGGGGTAAGTCCACCACCTGGACCTCCTGGCCCTCGCTGCCCTCAGCCAGTTGTAGTCTCTGGCCGCTTTCGGCTTGTTCGGTTCGAACCATGGCCAATGCGACGGCACCGACGTGAGGCGAATGCGCGGCACTCGTCAGCTTGCCCACGTTCTTTCCCTCGAAAAAGAGCGCTACTCCGGGCGCCGGTAAAGGCTGGCTTTCTTCCAAGCGCAACCCGACCAGCATCCGGTTCACGTGTCCACGCGAAGCCAGACGCGCTGTGATCTCTTGTCCGATATAACAGCCCTTGGTTGTTGAAATTACCTCTGCCAGGTGCACCTCTGCCGGAAAAACCTTGGGCAATAGTTCCGTGTGCAAAGCGGGGCGCCCGGCCTCAATTCGCAACACCTCAAGTGCGCGCTCATCTCCCTCAACGAGTTCCAGTTTTTCACCGGCCAGGCGCAGCGCGTCCAGGATCGGCCCCTCTGCAGTCGTTTCCAAAAGCAACTGCACCCCATCCTCACCGCTAAAACCAAAACCCAAGAGTGAGACATTCGAACCCGCGAGAGAACACTCCCTTCCCTGCCAGGCAGTGAAAGTCACCTCCTCCGAAAGGAGGTCACTCAACAAGTCGAAGCTCTTCGGGCCTTCCAGGCCCCAACGCTTCCATTGAGAGGTTATTGAAATCAGCTGAACGTCATCGGCAATAATAAACTTTCGCAAGTGGTTCTCTAGATCCACAAGAATCGTGACGTCGGTCTCCAACAACAGGCTGTCCTCTCTTGCCCAAATGATCAGATCCGCAACGATGGCGCCTTTGCGGTCGAGCACCATGGCATAACAGCCAGCCCCTTGGGAGTTCACCGCTAGATTGCGCACATCGTTGGTCACCATGCCGTTGAGCCAACGCACGCGATCCCCACCTTGGACTTCCAATAATCCGCGCTGGGGTAGAGAATAAAGCCCGACACTCTTACGTGTCGACAGGACGGCTTCCGACGATTTCATTCACTGAGTTCCTTGATCTTTGCAATTCTTTTTTGTTGAGCGTCCATCCATTCGTCATGGCGCGCGCGCACGGCGAGATAATCATGCTCCGTATCAATGTCGATGGCACAACCTCCGAGTTCCGTTACGACATAACGCAGGGAGGCTTGAATACCCAGGCCCATGGCATTCGCACACTGTTCCATGGTGATGAACTTGCGAATCCAATTGGAGATTTTAGAGGAGCCGCGGCGGTGGAAATACGCAGCTAAGTGTACCTTTAAAAACAGCCAAACCAAGCCAAAGGCACCGCGCGGCATACGCGCCAGCTCCCAGGCAATGTTCAGCATGTTCAAAAAATTGCGCTGATAGCGAAAGTGATACAAGTCTCCGATCACCCTGCGACAACCGATGCGAGCCGGCTTGGCCATTTGAAGATTGCTCTGGCGGTATCGGCCTTCGCGCGCGTTGTAATAGGCGGGGATGATCCCCGGCTCCCCCACTTCCTGCGGTAAAAAATCTACAAGGGAATGTTCTTCCACCAGCCCGAAGACATAATCCACATCGATAGCCAGCGCTTGTGTCAGAAAGTCCGACAACTCTTCTGGAAAACAAAAGGGCAGGTCCCCCGACAAATAGAAAAAGCGGCGATCCATCTCCTCTGGAAGCGGATCGCGTGGCGAATTTTCCACACCCGCGAGTGCCTGCCGATAGGTGCCCCAGGCATTTTCATACAAGTTTTTACCTTGGGGAAGAAGATGAAGGGGCTTGGTCAAGCGCTCCTGAACCTCGGCTTTTCCCAGAGAAGCTTGCAAGCGTGCGGCATTGCCCACAACCCACACTTCGGAGACCAGAGGAACCTCCTGCAGCGCCAGGATCGCTTGGACCACAAGGGGCCGGTCGCCCACTTCGAGGAAGATTTTACTTTCCCCGCAAACGGATTTCGCGTCTTGGCCATCACCGGCCAGCACGATGGCGGGAACTGCACGCCTATCGATCTGCCCGCGTGCGGCGTCCTCTGACTTTTGCTCTGTGCTGGGTTTCGCCTCTTCCATACCCCATCCCTGAACACTGCGGTGGGCCGTGCCTTATTTTCAGATTACCCTGAAGCTCGTGCGGGGTCTAGCAGCCTGTTCAGTCAAAGAACGGAAGCGGGACCCGAAGTTGGTTACCTTGGCAATTGGAGCATCATGCACCAACCGATATCCACTGACCCAGGATCTTTGCGCAGCCAGGTTCTCGACCCACTGGTTTATTCGAGTACCTGGATGGCCAGCGCGGCAGCCTGTCTCGCTTTTGCCGCCGGAAAAGCCATGGGACTCCCCTTTCCCACGCGTGCCGGCGGGCTCGTTTTCTGTGGAATTTTGCTGGTCTACAACCTGGACCGATTGCGAGATCTGGAGCGCGATCGCCTGACTTCTCCTCGCCGCTCGGCATTTATTGAACGGTGTCGAAAGCTCTTATGGATTCTCGTCCTGTTCAGTGCCTTGGGGGCAAGCCTGCTCTTGCTCAACGCGCCATGGAGGGTCCAACTCATTGCCGTGGCTGTGCTCTTGCTCGGATTTGCCCATCGTCGCATCAAACGTCTCGCCTATTTTAAAGAGCTCTATCTCTCTGCTGCCTGGTTGCTTGGCATTTTGGGCCTTCCAGCCAGCTATGCCACGGGCGCCCAACATCTCTCGCAGTGCGCCTGGGTTCTGGGGCCCGCTCTACTGGCCAACGACATGGCGGCGAGTCTTCGAGATAGCGAAGGAATCACAAAGAGGATCGGGTGCGGTCCGACTCTTCAGTGGAGTCGCGTGATCGCCTTGTTGGGGGTTGGGGTCGGGGTCTTTGCCACGGAAAGTGTTCAACCTCTCACGGCGGTTCCGGCCCTGACCGCACTCGCCCTATTCAGTTATCGACCCGGGGAGGCTTATGGATTTTTGGCTGTGGACGGAGCGCTCTTCGCGGGTGCGCTGATCGCTCTGGCACTGCTGTAGACGGCTGGCCAGAAAATTCGGCATAAAAAAATGGCCCGAGAATTCTTCCTCGGGCCATGCTTTGAAACCTTGGTGGAGCCGAGCGGGATCGAACCGCCGACCTATGCGTTGCGAACGCATCGCTCTCCCGACTGAGCTACGGCCCCATCTGAGCGCCTACGGTAGGCAAGGCCCCCAGGAGAAGCAACTTCGAGAACGCGCCTCAGTGATGCCTATATGGTTTCAAAGAAGTAGGTCATTTTCACATCGAGCGCTTCGCTCAGCTTGTGCAAGGTCGAGATGGAAGCTGCGCTCTTGCCCAATTCAATCTGTGAAATGAGACTTACGGAAAGACCGGTTGCCCCTGCAATGTTCTTCAAGGTGAACCCGTTGCCCAGGCGACGAGTTCGAATTCGACTGCCCACTTCGTTGTTGATGCCTTGCTTGCGATTGAGGGCAATGACTGGCGTCGGTTGTACTTCCTGAGTTGTTTCTTGTGCTAGCTGTTCCACGCGTACTGGCTCCTTTTCAGTATGACTGTTCGGTCCCTGCTGTTTTGGTCCCGCCGCATTGATCGCGGCCACCCTAAAACCTGTTCTAGTTGATGAGTTGAAGTCTATCTGTATAAGGGGGGGTTCGTAAATTGTTGTAAACGCTAGTTTGGACTCATTTTTTCCTCTATATCTGGAATTATTTCCCGAGGAATTGTAACCAATCGGCGCTGAAAACTTGGGCCGGGGCATCAGCAGATTCTAAGTTTTCTATTTTAATACGGTATGTTACACCATCACTTGCTTCTAGGTCGATATACGAAGGGACACGTATTTTCCCCCAATTCAGCTCGGGGCCCAGAAAAAAGGTGTGACCTTGATGAAGGCGCATTTTAAGGGGTCGAAGTCCCTCTACTGCCAACCAAAGACCGCCACTCTCCTCAGCCCCCGCCAGATTCACGGACAATTCCCGCCTTGGAGGCTCCCCGAGAAAAAAAGCCTCCTCCCCGTTCACCCGCGTCAGGGCCGAGTCTTCTGGTGAAACTTTCAGGGAGCGAAAGACGTAGCGCAGGGTTTCCTCATTACCGGCTTGGAGGATGGAGATTGGAAGTAAGTAGGGTTCGGGGTTGCTGACCCGCCGGCCATCGCGGCTGACAAGGTAATGGCTACCGCGCAATAAGTGCCTTTCCAAGCTGCCATGGGCAAGGCGGAGTTCGAGCCGGGATAAGCCCGAAGGGTTCGCCAGGATCTCACCTTCTCCCAACTCTTGACGCTGCGTGCCTTTGATCTGGTGCAAAGAAAAACTGATTCGCAGGGATTGGTTCCGCTGCGCGTTGCGATTGGCCTCCACCAACCCGCCCACCAGTCGCTCTGCGCTGGGCACAAAAGCGGCGGCGGGCTGAGCGAAGAAGGGCAGCGCGCAAGCACTGGCCAGGAGAAGACCGATGAAGCCTCTTCGCAACCGCTTCACTTGGCGCCTGCACCGATCAAGGTGCTGGCACCCGCGTACTGCGCCTTGGCACCCAATTCTTCCTCGATCCGCAGCAGTTGATTGTATTTGCAGATTCGATCGGTTCGGCTTAGAGAACCCGTCTTGATTTGGCCTGCACCTGTGGCCACCGCCAGGTCCGCGATGGTTGTATCCTCGGTTTCTCCCGAGCGGTGAGAGATCACCGAGGAATACCCTGCTTCTTTGCCCATGCGAATGGCGTCCAGGGTTTCAGTGAGCGTTCCGATCTGGTTGACCTTGATCAAAATCGAGTTGGCGACATTCTCGTCGATACCGCGTTGTAAAATTTTCGGGTTGGTGACAAAGAGGTCGTCCCCTACGAGTTGGATCTTATCGCCTTGTCGCTGTGTCTGTACTTTCCAACCGTCCCAATCGCTTTCATCCAAACCATCCTCAATGGAGACGATGGGATAACGCTTCACCCAATCTTCGTAATAGGTCACCATCTCTTCGGCAGAGTTCTGCTTGTCTTCCGCCGACAGACAATACTTACCGTCCTTATAAAACTCACTGGAGGCAGCGTCCAAGGCCAGGCTGATGTCTTCCCCCGGGCGATATCCCGCCTTCTCGATGGCTGTCAAAATCAACTCTATTGCTTCTTGGTTACTGCCTAAGTTAGGGGCGAATCCACCTTCATCACCCACGGAGGTCGCATAGCCTTTATCGCGCAGAACGGACTTCAAGGTGTGAAACACCTCGGCGCCCCAGCGCAAGGACTCTGCAAAGGTCGGTGCACCGAGGGGAAAGATCATGAATTCTTGTATGTCGACATTATTGTCGGCGTGTTCTCCACCGTTGATCACATTCATCATGGGCGCTGGCAAGAGAGTCGCTGCATCCCCACCCAGGAATCGGTACAGAGGCAAACCCGCTTCCGCAGCGGCGACGTGGGCGGCGGCCAGGGAGACACCCAAAATGGCATTGGCCCCCAAGCGCGCTTTGGTCTCCGTGCCGTCGAGATCAATGAGGGCTCTGTCCAGCGCCGCTTGCTCGGCCAATCCTTCCAGGGACATGCCCGTCACAGCTTTGCTGATCTCGCCGTTGACATGCTGCACCGCGTTGAGGACGCCCTTACCCAAGTAGCGCTTCTTGTCGCCGTCTCGTAACTCCAGCGCTTCACGCGACCCCGTCGATGCCCCCGATGGCACTGCAGCTCGTCCAAGGCTTCCCTGCGAGGTGACGATCTCCACTTCAATGGTGGGATTGCCGCGCGAATCCAAAATCTCACGAGCGTGAAGTTTGGCGATTTCGACCTTGGCCATCTGCTCTCTCCTTGGTTCATGTTGCTCTACAGGTCAGCTCGACACGTAAATTCAACACATGGGGGAGAAGCAAATTAGCAAGGGATGGCGGCTTCTCCTCCCCCTGATGCCAACAAAAACAGCGAAACAGCCGAAAGGGGGAGCCCACCCGCAAGTGGGCTCCCCCGCAACCCCGCCCTTTCTTCAGATGAAGGGCGCTATTGGGGAACGGTTGTTTTCCCCGAAAGTGTGAGATGAGGCTCCATGAGGGCCAAACTGGCGTTCCCAATCCCTTTCACCTCTAGCAATTCCTCTAGTGCCTTGAATTTTCCGCGCTGTTTCCGCAACGCGAGAATTGCCTGAGCGCGGCTCTCACCCACACCGGGTAGGAATTGCAACTCCTCCGAAGAGGCCGCGTTGATGTTCACCCGAACCACCGGCGCCAACTCTTGATCACCCGCCGCAACGGGCGTGGACAACAAGGGCATGAAAACCAAGAGGGCCAGAACCGTGAGCAAAACCCGACGAGGGGTTAGCGCGGAAAACCCGCTATGGGGCGGGGGCAGGGACAGGCTTGCGAGGGTCGTAGGTATTGCTTTCATCTTTTCATTCTCCCCGGGACCAACAATGGGGCGAGATGAAACTTCTTTCTAAGCGACGTGGACCCTCAACGACCTTCCTGCGCTAGGAAGCTCGCTATTGATCGCGGACCACGGAGTATTCGGCCAGGGCGAGCATGGAGTCTTTGGCATCTCCATCCGGAAAGGAGGCAATGGCTTCCATGGCCTTGGCGATATGTTGCCTGGCGCGTTTGTCTGTGTCCTTTACGCCGTGGTGGCGCTCCACCAATTCAATAATCGGTGCAAAATCTTCCACATCGCGCAGTGTCGCCGTGCCCCCCTCTTCATCCGCCGAGTTTTTAAGGGTTTTGAGTAGGGCCTGGATTTCTTCGCATTCGCTGTTGGAGCAGCGCTTCAAGGTGAGCAGCAAGGGCAAGGTCACTTTCCCTTCGCGCAAATCGGCAAAAGGGGGTTTGCCTAATTCGTCTTCGCTTGAGGTGTAGTCGATGACGTCATCGCGCAATTGAAAGGCCACGCCCAGTTCGCGACCAAACTGAGCCAGCAGCTTTCGCTCCGCCAGGTTCACGCCACCTACAATGGCGCCAATTTCACAGGCGGCGGAAAGAAGTCGTGCACTCTTGCCGTCGATGACTTTGAAGTAATGAGACTCCGCCACGTCGGGATCGAAACTTCGCTCCAGTTGGAACAACTCCCCCTCGGCCATGCTGGCGATGGTTTGGGTAAACACATCCAAGACGTCAAAATCGCGGTCCGCACTAATCATGTTCGAGCAATGCGCGTAAAAGAAATCTCCGACGAGGATGGCGCGTCGATTCCCCCAAATGGTGTTGGCCGAGGGCTGACCCCGGCGCAGTTTGCCCAGGTCCACCACGTCGTCGTGCAAGAGGGTTGCCGTGTGGAGGAGTTCCAAGGCGGCGCCCAATTGCACGCTGCGCGGTCCTTTATAACCACAAAGCTCACCCGCCAATAACACCAATGCCGGGCGCATGCGCTTGCCACCGGCGGCCAGCACGTGTTCGCCCAAAGCCTGCAAGAGGGGGCTGTCCGAAGCCACTTCCGTGCGCATGGCACTCTCTACGAGTTCCATCTGCTGGGAAATGCGGTCTAATCCTCTCAGGAATCTGTCTTTCACGCTCTCGGTCATGACCGCGTAACCTACCCTCACAGGGGACAACTGTCAAAGCTTGTTTTTCAAATAAACGCAATAAAACCAATAGGTTAACTTGTGGTTACGCCAAGAATGAAGCCGGGCGTTCACCTTTTCAGATCTCTTCACTACCGCCCGGGGGCTCGGGCACAGAAACTTGACGCAACCAGCGCACTGCATCCTTTACATTGGCTATGGGAATGGCCTCCACGCCTTTGCAACGAGGTGCCTTGGCTCCCGCTGGAACCAACACCCGTGTAAATCCAAGCCTCCCGGCCTCACGCAAACGAACGTCCAGGCGGCCTACGCTGCGCACTTCGCCACCCAATCCCACCTCGCCGCAAATGGCCACGTCTGGTGGAAGTGCGCGGTCCAGCAAACTCGAAGCCAAGGCCATGCTGGCGGCCAGATCAGCCGCCGTCTCTGACACGCGCACGCCACCGGTGACATTGACGTACACATCACGGGACATGAAGCTGGCTCCCGTGCGGCGTTCCAATACAGCCAACAAAAGCGCGACGCGGCCCCCATCGACACCCAGGCAGGTTCGACGACCCGGCCCGGCCCCATTGGGCGCGACCAAGGCTTGGATTTCGATCATCATGGGCCGCGAGCCCTCTAATAAGGGCACAATGCAGGAGCCGGGCACCGTGGTCTTGCGCTCGGCCAGGAACAATTCGCTGGGATTGGCGACTTCCTCCAAGCCTTTGGCACCCATGGAAAACACGCCGACTTCCTGTGTGCTGCCAAAACGATTTTTGGAGGCGCGCAAGATACGGAAGGCGTGATCACGATCGCCTTCAAAGGTCAGCACGACATCCACCAGGTGTTCCAAGACGCGCGGACCCGCCAAGGTGCCTTCCTTGGTCACATGCCCCACCAAGACCAAGACCGTGCCCAAGGCTTTGGCTTTGCTGGAAAGCAAAGCGGCACTTTCTCGCACCTGAGCCACTGATCCCGGTGCCGAATCAATTAAGTCCGTTCGCATGGTCTGAATGGAATCAATGAGCACCACTTTGGGCGAAGTCGCGTCCCAATGAGCCATCACGGCCTCAACGGAAGTTTCGGCCAGCACCAACACATCGGGAGAAATGCCAGCCAGGCGCTCCGCGCGCAGGCGCAATTGCTCAGGGGACTCCTCACCCGTCACATAAAGCACCGAACCAGCGCTGCGCTGAACATGCCCGGCAAACTGCAAAGACAAGGTCGACTTACCAACGCCTGGCTCACCGCCCAAGAGCACGACACCGCCTGAAACCAAGCCACCACCTAAAACGCGATCAAGTTCGCTTATCCCTGTGGCCATGCGTTCGCTGGCATCGGAACCAATTTTACTCAATGCGGTAGGGGCGTTAGAGGAGTCGACGGCCTTGGCGCCTTTTCGAACGCCCGAGTCGCTGGCCACTTCTTCCACCAAGCTGGACCAAGCTTCGCAGGACGGGCAACGACCTAGCCAGCGTGGGTGCTGAGCACCACACTGTGTGCACATGTAAATTGAGCGCGCTTTCGCCATCTGGCCACTCTAGCCTGTAGGCGAGTCGGTGCCGAGTCCAATCCTGTTACCCTTATGTTTTAGATTGGTTGACAGGAAAAGTTCCCGGCCCTAGCCTCGCCTTGGGTAATCTAAAAACCTTCGGAGATTCATATGCTTGAGAAGTACACCGCCCTGGCGCAGTCCGCGCTGAATGATGAATTGCTTTCCGAACAGGACGCTCTCTGGATCCTCGACAGCCCGGAAGTGGAGCTGCTGCCGCTCCTGCAGGCGGCCTATGAACCCCGGCGAAAGTACTTCGGCAACAAGGTGGGTATTCAGATTTTGAACAACGTCCAAAGCGGACTCTGCGCTGAGGACTGTGGCTACTGTACCCAGCGCAAGGATTCCAAGGTGCCCATCGAGGATTATCCCATGAAATCCGATGAGGCGATCCTGCGCGAGGCCGATCGCGCCGCCAGGGCGGGGGCCAGCCGCTACTGCATGGTGTTGTCGGGACGCAGCCCGGGGATCGAACGCACCCGAAAATTGGCGGGCCTGATTCGACGTATTAAAGAAGAAACCCCCATTGAGGTTTGCCTCTCGGCGGGCTTCATGGATGATGCGCGTGCCGCCCTGCTCGCCGAGGCCGGCCTCGATCGCCTCAACCACAACCTCAATACCAGTGAATCGCGCTACTCCGAGATTTGCACCACCCACACCTATGCCGAACGCATCGCCACCATTGAAGCCGGCAAGCGCCATGGATTGCAATCCTGCAGCGGGCTCATCGTGGGCATGGGAGAGCAAAGCAAGGACATTGTCGAAATCGCCTACAAGCTGCGCGAACTCGAGGTGCCTTCCATCCCCGCTAATTTTCTGATTCCCGTAGAGGGAAACCGCATCGTCTCCGATGGCAGCCTGACACCCCAACGCTGCCTGCGCGTCTTGGCCCTATTGCGGCTGATCAATCCGCGCGCTGAGATCCGCGCGGCCGCGGGACGGGAGGGGCACTTGCGAGGACTGGAGTCCCTGGCCCTGTGGCCTGCCAACTCCATTTTCGTCGAAGGTTATTTAACCACCCAGGGCGAGGGCGTCGAAGCCACCTACGCAAAAATTCGCGAAGCCGGTTTTGAAATCCAAGGCAATCCGCTCTCAGCAGCGCAGTCCAAATCCGAGTTGGCTGCTCCCGAGCGTTATCAATTGCCCAACCTCCAGGGCGATTCCATCCTGAAACCCACACTCCGAAAACAAGAGTTGCCTTCATGAGGTTGCGGTGACTCTCGATGCCTTTGCGCAGGATGAGCTGGATGTCATTCGCCAGCAGGGCACTTATCGCAGCTTGCGCGTCCTGCAAAACAGTTCCGGTCCACAAATTCAGCTGGATGAGCAGCGCGCTCATTTATTCGCCAGCAGCAATTACCTCGATCTCGCACAGCACCCCGAAGTGGTGGAAGCCGCCGTGCGCGCCGCGCGTGATTGGGGTTGTGCCTCGGGTGGCTCGCGCTTAATCAACGGCAATCTGTCCATTCACGAAGCGCTGGAAGAAGAACTGGCGCAGTTCATTGGATGCGAGACGGCGCTGGTGTTTGGCAATGGTTACATGGCCAACGCGGGGCTGATTCCCGCCCTGATGAGTGAAAAAGATCTGATTTTTTCCGACGCATTGAGTCATGCCTCGATAATCGACGGCTGCAAACTCTCCAAAGCACAAGTTCGAATCTTTCCGCATGGTGAGATCGCGGCCTTGGAACAAGGGCTCAAGCAAGCGCAGGGCAAGGCTCGAAGGATGCTCATCGCCGTCGACGGCGTGTACAGCATGGATGGCGATTATGCCCCACTACGTGATATTCATGCCTTGAGCCGGGCCTACGGCGCTATGCTTTTTGTCGACGATACCCACGGCATCGGCAGCCTGGGACCCGACGGGCGTGGCTGCCCTGCCCTGCACGAGATTGCACCTGAGGAGATCGACATTTACCTGGGAAGCTTGGCCAAGTCGCTGGGGTCGTACGGTGCCTTCGTGGGCGGCAGTCGCGCGCTGCGCGATTTGCTGATCAACACCTGCCGCAGTTTTATTTTTTCCTGTGCACTGCCACCGCCACAGGTAGAAGCCGCTCGCGCCGCGTTGCGCATTCTGCAACGCGAGCCCTGGCGGCGCGAGCGCTTGCAAGCCAACGCAGCGGAGCTTCGCACAAGCCTGCATGGCGTGGGTATCCCTACTCATCCCAGTTGTACACAGATCGTTCCCGTCACCATCGGTTCCAATGAAGACACCATGTCCGTCTGCCAGGAGTTGTTGGCGCGTGGCTATTTTGCCCAGGGCATACGCTTCCCATCCGTACCGCAAGGCACGGCGAGACTGCGCCTCACTGTGATGGCAACCCATGAAAAGGAACAGATTCACGGGCTGGCCCAAACGCTGCGCGAAGTGCTTGACGAGCGAGGCCTCTCCATCCTCCTTCCGCGAGAACTCCCATGAACCCTGCCGGCATTTTCGTTACAGGCACGGACACCGGCGTGGGCAAGACCTTCGTCAGTTGCTTGATCCTTGAATTGTCCCGTGCTCGCGGAATCTCTTGGGGCGTTATGAAGCCCGTGGAAACCGGAGTGGGTGATCAAGATCCTCAGGATGCTCAACGCCTGCGCTCGGCAGCACTCAGTCGAGATTCCTTGGAAGACATCTGCCCGCAACAATTTTCATTGCCAGCCGCACCCAACGTGGCTGCCGCCGCAGAGCAGACCTGTGTTCAAATGGAAGCCATTGATCGCGCATGGAAGCGTTTAAAAGAACAGCACTCCTTGCTCTTGGTGGAGGGTGCCGGAGGCTTGCGCGTCCCGCTGGATGAGAACCTGGACATGGGAGATCTGGCCCAGCGCTTTGGATTGCCCCTGCTCCTGGTGGTCCGCGGGCGGCTGGGAACCCTGAACCACACGCGCCTGAGTTTAGACTGTGCACGGCAACGGCAAATTCCCGTGCTTGGGGTGGTCATCAGCCATGCAGACAGCCCGCCATCGGCAGCTGATGAGGCCAACCTCGCTTGTCTGCGGGAGGAA
>PIVT01000755.1 GCA_003353845.1 Pseudomonadota bacterium
TTGTGTTTCAATGTCCCTGGGGTGTCCCTGGGGGGGTCCCTGGGGTCTCTGGGGTCCCTGGGGCGCCTTCGGTCAGGGATCCCTTCGCAACCCAAGCAAATCAAGAGAAAATATTGTTTTTAAATATATTTAAAAATATTTTCCTATTATTCTGTGGGGCAAACAATCCAATTATTGTGAAGGGTTGGCTTAATTTTGGGGCCCTTGTGGGCTACCCCCTTTGCGCGATTGTTTTGTTGCACTTTTTGATACAATTTTTAATAAGAAAACCTGTGATTTTTTGATGGCATTTTTTCCAGAAATTGGAAATCTCATTTTTGTGCACTCCAAGTTTCACCTTATGTTCTTCATTTTTCCTCTTATGTCCTTCATTTTTCCTCTTATGGCCTTCATGTTTCCTCAAATTTCCTCATATTTCCTGCAGTTTTCTCTTAATTGCTTCATTTTTCTCTTTAAAATCCCAAAACTCAGCGTTTTTTGGAAAATTGTAAGAAATATGTTTGTGGAATTTTGAATTCTATAATTATGGGGGGGCTGAGCAAAATTTCGATATTCAAACTGGCCCCAACTGGCCCCAAGCAACTTGA
>PIVT01000235.1 GCA_003353845.1 Pseudomonadota bacterium
GGGTCGATAACTCTGGTCATGTCGGTATCTCTGGAGCCGGGCGACCAGTTCAGGATCGAAGTGGAGACGCAGGGAGCAACCAACGATCTCATTATATCCGATTTTGCGATGGTCGTAGAATAGTTGACTGGACCCCTCTTTCAAGCGTAACAGTGGTTATGGCGGCTGCGAATAGAGAGGAATGATGGACTTAGAGGAACGTAAGCGTAAGAAGAAAGCCCTCCTGGGGCGGATGCGTAGGAGCTTCGAAGCCTTCGGAAGTAAGTGCCTGAAGGTCCGGGCGAAAAACAAGAAAATCGTCCCCTTCAAGTGGAACACGGCGCAGATTTATCTGCACAAGAGACTGGAAGAACAGCTCGAACGTGACGGCTGGGTCCGGGCGCTGGTCCTTAAAGGGCGACAGCAAGGCGTATCGACCTACGTCGCCGCCCGCTTCTATCACAAGGCGTCGCTATGGCGCAGTGTGAACGTCTACATTCTGGCTCATGAGCAGCCAGCGTCGGACAACCTCTTCAAGATCGTTGACCGATATCAGGAGAACAACCCCCTCAAACCCCATACCGGCAAGTCGAACGCCAAAGAGCTGGAATTCGATCAGCTTGGATCGCTCTACAAGGTCGCCACAGCCGGTCAGAAGGCTGGCGGGCGTTCCAGTACCGGATCACTGTTCCATGGCTCTGAGGTGGCGTTCTGGCAGAATGCAGGGGACCATTTTGCATCGTCGGTGCAAGGCGTGCCGGAAGAGGACGAGACAGAGATCATTCTGGAGACGACGGCCAACGGCCCGACCGGCGAGTTCTATGAGCGCTGGCAGGAAGCGGAAATGTATACCGCCATTGAGGGAGGAGTTCAGAACGAGTTTTTCGGCTGTGAGGACGTTGCGGTTGGTAGCGAAGAACTGGACGACGACGAGGTTGATGACGGCAAATATGACGACGAGGACGACGACGCCAGCGACTACATTGCGATCTTCATCCCGTGGTTCTGGCAGGAGGAGTATTATCGCAAGCCCAAGTCCAGCTTCAAGTTGAAAGACTCAAACAATCCAGACGAAATGTCAGAAGTTAAATACGCTGAGATGTTCAATCTCAACGACGGTCAAATGTTGTGGCGACGGAAGAAGATCAAGGAACTACGCACCGTCGAACTGTTCAATCAGGAGTATCCGGCCACGGCACAGATGGCCTTCCAGAATTCAGGGGACGGTACGTTCATCAGCGCTCTGCCTGTCATGGAGGCCCGCAAGCGCACGGTTGAAAGCGCAGGCCCGTTGATTATGGGCGCTGACCCTGCTGGTCCTGGCGGCGACCGCTTTGCTATCTGTGGCCGTCGAGGCCATGCCGTCGAATACTTGAAATGGCGGAACAAGCTCGAAACCGCAGAAGCCTTCCACTGGTGCAAAGCTGTAATCATGGAGCATAAACCTGCTCGCTTCTATGTGGACGCGGGCGGTATCGGCGCGGCTATTCTCAGTCTCCTCAAGACCGACGACGAGCTGAACGAGAAGCACCCAGGCGTCGTGCGCGGCGTCAATTTCGGTGCGCCGTCCCAAGGTAAGAAGGTCGCGCCGCAGAAGGCTGGCCCGAAGAACCGCCGCGCCGAGATGTGGAACCGGATGAGGCAGTGGTTGACCACTGAGGACGAGCCGGTATCAATTCCCGACATTGATGCGCTTCAGGGCGATATCACTGGCCCGCGCCTGAAGCCAAACCTTACGAACGATATCCAGCTTGAGTCGAAGGACGATATGCGGTCCAGAGGCATCCGGTCGCCCGACCTGGCGGACGCGCTGGCCTTGACTTTCGCGTCTGCGACGCTTATCACGGATTACGTTGAGAAAGAGGCACCCAAGCCCTACGGCAACCCCGACACCCCACAGCCTAAAGAAATTCACAGGGAACCGGTCGGCAACAGCAATGGATGGATGAGCTAATGGCCAACCAAACCCCGGAAGTTCCTGGAATGAAGAAGGAGGTGACGGCGAAAGACGACTTTCGAAAAGCGTTCAAAGATCCTGTCATACCGAGCGACTTCGAAGATGAGCAGTCTTTTCTCAGGTGGGCCACAAAGACATTTGACGACGATCTTGAAGACGACCGGGAAAACCGGGAGCAGGCTATCTCAGACGCTCGCTTCGCTGTTGGTGAGCAGTGGGACGATTACGTCAAGCAGAACCGCGTCGCAGCCAAAAAGCCGACCCTCGTCTTCAACCGCCTACCAGCCTTCATTGCACAGATCATTGGCAACCGGCGTCTCAACAAAACCGATATCAAGATCGTAGCCGACGACGATGCGTTCAAGGAAACTGCCAAGATCCGCGAAGGATTGGTGCGCAGTATACAGAAAATCTCCAAAGCAGATGTGGCCTACAACAAGGCGCTCGAAAATCAGGTGATTACGGGCATGGG
>PIVT01000033.1 GCA_003353845.1 Pseudomonadota bacterium
GGCCCCGGTTACATTGGTGCGGGAAAAGTGGCGGACGATTTAGGCGTGAAACGCTGGTGGAAGCCCACCAAGGAAATGGCGCGCTACATTCGAGACTACCTGGACGAGGACGAGTAAGCTCAGGGGTAGTTTTCGGATTGAAAGATTTTGTAGACCCTGTGAGGAAGTTCACGGGGTCTGGGTGGTGCGAACTATGAAAAAATTGTTAGAGCGTCAGCGGCAAGCCTACCTGGACGAAGGTTTTGTGAGTGCGGAAACCCGACTCGACCGGCTGAAGCGCGGCTATCGATTGATCGGTGAGAATCAAGACAAGATCATCGAAGCCGTCAGCCGTGATTATGGAAACCACTCCACGCATCAATCCCAGATGTCGGAAGTCATGGCTGTGATGGAGAACTACAAGCATTGCATCAAGCACGTGAAGACTTGGATGAAGTCCGAGAAACGCCCGGTGATGTTCCCCATGAACTTGATGGGCGCCAAAGCCAGGCTGGAGCACCAACCCAAGGGCGTCATTGGCAATATTTCAGCCTGGAATTTCCCGGTGTACATCTCCCTCGGTCCCGTCGCAGGAATTTTTGCCGCGGGCAATCGCGCCATGGTCAAGTTTTCAGAATTCACGCCCGAGAGCGCAGAACTCTTGCAAGGCTTGATTGGCAAGTACTTTGATGAGACGGAACTCGTTGGCATTACCGGTGGTGTGGAAGCTGGTGCTGAATTCGCCTCGCTGCCCTTTGATCATATTATCTTCACCGGCGGGCCTGGTATTGCTCGTCATATCTTGCGCGCGGCCGCCGAAAACCTCACTCCTGTTACTTTGGAACTCGGGGGAAAGTCACCGGTGATTTTGGGCCGGTCCTACGACGTGAAAAAAGCAGCGGAACGCATCATGATGGGCAAGGACTTGAACATGGGTCAAGCTTGCCTGAGCCCGGACTATTGTTTTGTCCCTAGTGAAAAAAAGGAAGAGTTTGTTACAGAGACCATCAATTGCTTCTCGACCTTATTTCCTACTGTCATCGGTAACCCCGACTACACCGCCATCATCAATGAACGTCATTACCAACGCATCAATAATCTGATCCAAGATGCCCGGGACAAGGGTGGAGATGTTCGTGTCATCAATCCCGCCAATGAAGACTTCTCCGCGCAGGACCCGAATGTTCTGCGAATCCCCATGACCCTGGTTGTCGATCCCACGGATGAGATGCTGGTGATGCAGGAAGAGTTGTTCGGTCCGATTATGTGCATCAAAACCTACGACGACGTCCAAGAATGCATCGACTTCATCAATTCGCGACCGCGCCCCTTGGCACTCTACTACTTTGGCGAAGATGCCCAGGAAGAACGCAGGATTCTGGACCGAACCACCAGTGGAGGTGTGGTCATTAACGATGTCTTGGTTCATGCCAGCTGTGAGGACTTGCCCTTTGGCGGCATCGGGAACTCCGGCATGGGGAACTACCACGGGCGCGAGGGCTTTCTGACCTTCAGCCATCAAAAATCAATCTTCCATCAGATGAAGCTCGATCTTCCAGCGCTGGCTGGAATGGTGCCTCCCTATGGAGAGAAGTGTGAAAAGCAATTGAAAAATTTGACCAAGGTGAAAATGTAAACCCGCCCGGGTCGGACACCTGGGGAAATGAGGAGAGGGAAAGTGACTGACAAAACCTATGACGTAATCGTGGTTGGGGCCGGATTTGGTGGGAGTTCCTGCGCGGGCTTGCTGGCAAAGCGCGGGCTCAAAGTGTTGCTGGTAGAGAAAAATCCCAACGCGGGTGGAAAGGCCATGTCCATTTCCAAGAACGGTTACACCCATACTCCTTGGGTGGTCATCGGTGCACCCGTGGTGGGGAACCTCTACGAGAAGGTCTTGAAAGAATTAGAAGTGGAAGACCTGGCGAAGCTGATCATCCCCGGAACCCAGGGCAGCCACTACAAAACCTCCACTGGCCAGTACGTCCGGCTTCCGCCCATGCCGACGGATTCACAATCCATGGATCCGAATCTGGTCTTTGACTGGTTGGAGATCCCCAATGAAGAGCGCGAGAATGCCCTGAAGTTCTTTATTGAACTCACCATGATGCCTCCCGAAAAGATCCACACCTTTCACGAGACGACTTTTGAGGATTGGATTACCCCCTACAACATTCCCCGCGCTCTCTACGCGTTTCTTGCGAGCTTGATTGCTGACGGCTTGTTCATGGGACCTTCCGATTGCCTGGATGCGGCTGAGATGATCGAAAGCCTTCAGGATATGTTCCTCCGCAATGGTGGTGTGTTCTGTGAAGGCGGTTGGGGCAAGCTCGCCGAGGCTTACTGCGAAGCGGTACGCCGCTATGGCAGCGACGTCATCATGTCCGCCCGCGTCGAGGAGATCAGTGTTGAAGACGGTCAGGTCACGGGGATCGTCACGAGTGAAGGCACGTTCAAGGCGCCCATTGTCATCAGTAATGCGGGTCTTCAACCCACCATTTTAAAGTTGGTTGGCGAAGAGCACTTCGATAAGAGCTACGTGAACTATGTGAAAGACCTGGTTCCTTCCTGGGCCTTGCTCGGTTATCGCTACTTCTTGAGTGAGCCCGTCACCGACGCGCCCTACGGCGTGGTGTTCTCCGATGACAGCCCTTGGAGTCTTGAGCGCTTCAACAAGGCGAGAGTGGGAGAGGCCTCCCGAGAAGGCGTGCTCTACTTCGAAGTTCCGTCGAATTACGATCCCACGGCCGCGCCCGAAGGCAAGCAGATCTTCATGACCGGTTCTTTTTGCCCGGCCGATCCGCACATGAGCAAAGAAGAGTACAAAGCCTGGGCCAACGCTGGTGAGGAGACCCTCTTCAAGGCCTTCCCACAGTTGGAGGCGGTGATTGAAGATAAGCATCTCTACACCACCCGCCACGTGTCCAACTTGACCCGCGATTCGGTGGTTCCTGGGGCTGGTGGAGAAACTATTGGTCTGGGCCAATTTGTCGGCCAGTGCGGTCCCACCAAGCCGTCCATCAAGGCTCCCATCCGCGGTCTGTATATTGTGGGAACCGACGCCGGGGGTACCGGTGTGGGCACACAGCAGGCCATTGAATCCGGCATGAACGTGGCCGAGGTGGTGCAGCGTTATCACCTGATGAAAAAGGCCAACCCATAAGAAGCCAAACCAGGCAAGATGATGTAATGCCTACCCTGAACCGAGAAGTGCCGTGG
Organism: Pseudomonadota bacterium; assembly: GCA_003353845.1. Classification (GTDB taxonomy): domain Bacteria; phylum Myxococcota_A; class UBA9160; order UBA9160; family JADFDR01; genus GLO-12. Next base: position 3,196 of record PIVT01000033.1, read on the forward strand.
GTCTCGAAATGACCTTGGGCGAGGGTGAGGGCGAGGGCGCAGCTATGTGCGCAGCGGAGTGCGTGAATTAATGACGATACTTGGTATTCAGGAAATTGCTGACGAAGAGGTGGGTGGCAAAGCCAAAGGATTGGCCGAACTCACCCAGATGGGTCTCCCCGTCCCTCCGGCCTTTGTGATTCAGCACGCAAAAGAAGACGACCTCCCTCTCGATCTCGAAGCGCATTACAAAGCCATTGGTGGAGGCTTGGTTGCCGTGCGTTCCTCGGCCATTGGAGAAGATGGGGAAGATGCCTCCTTTGCCGGACAGTATGAAACGGTTCTCAATGTCAAAGGCATTGAGTCCGTGCGATTGGCCATCAAGCAGTGCATCGCTTCCTTGGACAGTACTCGTGCGCAGGCGTACAAGACGGAGCAGACCGATGTAGGCACGGTTGAAATGTGCGTGGTCGTGCAACGCATGGTCAACGCCCGCGCGGCTGGTGTGTTGTTTACTGCTGATCCCGTCACCGGCCGCCACGATCGCTTGGTGATCGATGCCGTCGAAGGTTTGGGAGAAGCCTTGGTGAGTGGAGAGGCCACTCCCGACCACTTCGCCCTCAATCGACAAAACAGCATCGTGCACAAGGACGTCGTTCACGATGCTCAAGTCGTTAGCGATGAAGAAATCGCCGCCCTTGCTCAGGGTGCCCGGGAGGCTTCCGAAGAAATCGGATCCCATCTCGATATGGAGTGGGCCATCGATAAAGATGGCTCGCTGTATTGGCTGCAAGCGCGGCCCATTACCACGCTTTCCTCTGATCTCAACGAGTTGGATACCCCCATCCCCGACGACCACGTGATTACTCGTTGCAATGTGGGGGAGATGATGCCGGGTGCCGTCTGCCCCTTGACATGGACGACCCAAGGCCGCGCTATCGAAGAAGGCATGCAGCACATGCAGGTGGAGTATGGGGGTCGCAAGGCCGTCACCGAAGACTGGACGCAGTTGAACATCTTTTACGGCCACTGGTTTATCAACCTGACCGAGGGGATTATCTCCTCGCGCTATGTGTCGGTGAATACGAGTGAGACCATTGCGCAGGGGATCTGCGGAAGATCCGTTCCCGAACTGAAAGAACCCGAGGGCAAGAAAAATATTTTGCGTCGCCTCTGGGGAACAGCTCAGTTTCTTTTCTACTGCGCAAGATCGGGAATGGTGCTTGCGGAGTTGGAGCAACGTTTCAACTTCATGCACGTGCGCTACTCCGATGATTCCGTCAGCATGGAACGGGAACTGTTCGGAAAGTTCCACTGGCTGGTGGAAGGCAGCGAAACACAATTGCGTACCACGGCGGGTGGCAGTGTCATGGAAGGCATTGTGCAGGGCATTGTCTCCAAGGGAAAGCTGCCCGCGACCCCAGAGCAGCAGTCGGAAGCGGCCAAGCTGATGGCAGGTGCTGATTATGTGGAAAGCGCCATGCTGGTCGAGCATCTGGATGAAGTCGTAGATTTCATTGCCGCTCATCCACAGGCCAGGGAGAAATTTCAGCAAGTGGATTCCGCCGCGGCCCTGGCTTGGTTGCGGAGCGATGAAGCGGGCGCGGCCTCCATCTGCTTTGAGGGTTTCTTGCAGCGCCACGGCCACCGCGGTTATCGCGAGCTATGCCTGCGCGAAAAAGCCTGGGCCGATGATCCTGAAAAACTCATTACTACGATGCAGGCCTCCATTGCTGCGCGCTTTGTCGGGGATGCCCATCCCATGCATCACGAGCCCGTGGATCTCAAGAAGCTCCCTTGGTTCCTGCGCAAGATCTTGCCCGTCGCGCACAATGCCATCCGTCGCCGCGAACACAATAAGTCCATCTTGGTGGAGATCACCCATCGCTTGAAGCTCGGCTACCGCCACTTGGGAGATCTGTTGGTGAAGGAAGGCAAGCTGCCCGACGCCGACCTGGTTTTCTTTTTTACCCGGTGTGAGTTGGGAGGTTTCGTCAGAGCGCCCACTGCCGAAAAAGCGGCCCACGCCATCGCCCGCCGAAAAGCCCTGGCTTTTCACGAGAAAATGGACTTTTCGGAAATCAGCGTGGGCAAGCCCGAGCCGGTTGTTTGGACGCCCTCGGCCTCGGAGAACGAGGGTGAATTGGTGGGGCGACCCGTGAGCCGCGGAGTTGTCGAAGGTCTGGCGCGTGTCGCCATGACTGTTGATGAAGCCGCAGCGCTGCAACCGGGAGAGGTTTTGATTGCACCCATCACCGACGTCGGTTGGACCCCGTACTTCAGCTTGATCGCAGGTCTGGCCACCGATGTGGGGAGTGCCGTCTCTCACGGTGCCGTGATTGCACGGGAATACGGATTGCCTGCCATCGTCAATCTCCGCGCCGCCACCAAGGTGTTCAAGACTGGCGACCGTGTTCGCTTGGATGCGGATAAGGGTGTGCTGGTTCGCATCGACGACGAAAGCTAGGAAGGATCAGGGCTGGATAGGGCTAGGTAGCGCTGGCCAAAATCGACCAAATATGGGACCGGACGGGACAGGATTCGACCCCCCATGGCCCCCTATCTTCAATCTCCCCTTTAATTTTGCAAGATTTTGCAACCAGAAGAAGATGAAGATAGGGTAGGGGGTCGAATTCCGGTGGGCCCGCCAAGAGCCGCCTGCGCGGGTCACAAGAAAGGAAAAAATCATGGCCAAAATTGCATCCTTTGGTGCTTATGTTCCCTTGTTCAGACTCTCCAGGCAGGAGATGGCAGATGCTTGGGGGGTGCCTGCGGTACCCGGCGAGCGCTCCGTTGCCAACTCCGATGAAGACAGCATCACCATGGCGGTAGCTGCGGGCACGGACTGCCTGGCCGGCATCGACCCGTCCACCATCGATGGTTTGTTCTTTGCTACGACCACGGCGCCCTACAACGAGAAGCAGTGTGCAGGTGTTATTGCAGCGGGCCTGGACATGCGCACCGATATCAACACGTCTGATTTTACGGGGTCGTTGCGCTCGGCGACTTCGGCCTTGCGCGCGGCAGCAGACGCGGTCGACTCCGGTTCGGCGGAAAGCATTCTGGTGGTTGCGGCGGACTGCCGCTTGGCTGAGCCTGAAACCATGATGGAGCAACTCTTGGGAGATGGAGCCGGTGCCGTGTTGGTCTCCCGGAAAGGGTCTGCGACGCTGCGCGGTTTCGACTCCATTGCCGGTGAGCAAATCGGTGGCTGGCGCCGTAGCAAAGATGCTTACATCCGTTCCTTTGAAGCCAAGGCTGAATCCAAGTACGGATACATGCTGAGTGCGGTACAAGCGGGTAAGAATGTCCTCGAGAATGAGAAGGTAGAGGGTGCAGAGATCACCAAAGGGATAATCACCGCGGACAATCCCATGAGTGGGGGAAAAGTGGCCGGCAGTATTGGCATCAACCCCATGAGCTTGGAGGACGTGCTGTTCTTTTCGGTGGGGAACCCGGGTGCACCCTTGGTGTTGATGATGCTGGCCAATGCCTTGGAGCAGGCCAGTGCGGGCGACAAGTTACTCGTCGTCAATAACGGTGACGGTGCCGATGCCTTCCTGGTAGAAATCGACGAAGCCTTTGCCCCTGTAGAAGGCCGGAAGGGCCTGGCAGCCCATCTCGCACAGAAGAAGGTGCTGCCCCACTACACCGACTATGCCCGCTTCCGCAGTCTGATGAAGAAAGAAGAGCTGGACCCTCGCGGGTCGGCCGTCACCTATTGGCGTGATGCCAATGTGGCGCTGAACCTCCATGCGGCTCGTTGTCGCAATTGCAACGACGTGAATTACCCGATGCCTCGAGTGTGCATCACGTGTGGCACCAAGGATCAGTTTGATGAGATCAAGTTGGGCAAGACAGCCACTGTCTTCACCTACACCCTCGATCACATCGAGTGTGGCAATTACGTGAACACTGCCGTTCCCCGCCTGGTGGTGGACATCGATGGCGGTGGACGCCTCTTTTTGTCCATGACCGATGGCGATCCCGATGATGTCGAGATTGGCATGTCTGTGGATCTCGTCTTCCGTCGCTTGCACGAGGGGTCGGGCTTCCACAACTACTATTGGAAATGCCGGGCCGTCCCCGAAGCCACTTCTTAGCATCGGGCAATGAGGCGGCACTGCGGATTCGAAAGACGATTGTAAGAGTGAGAGGAGAATGTCATGGGAAGTATGAAGGATAAGACAGCCATTATGGGCGTGGGTTGCACCAAGTTCGGTGAGCACTGGGAGAAGGATCACGAAGACTTGATCGTGGAGGCCGCTTACGAGGCCATGGACGATGCAGGGATCACGCCAGCCGATATTGAAGCGACTTGGGTGGGTAACCTTTACGACTTTACCGGCCTGAGTGGCGGTGTTGCAGCGGAACCTCTCAAACTCTTTGGCAAGCCGACCACGCGCGTGGAAAACTTCTGTGCCTCCGGCATGGATGCCTTTCGCAATGCTTGTTTTGCCGTGGCCTCCGGTGCCTACGATGTGGTGATGGCCTGCGGTGTTGAGAAGCTCATGGATGTGGGGGGCACCGGTCTGCCCGTGGACATGGGGCATCCCATTCTTCGCGGATCCAGTGCTCCCGGTATGTTTGCCTTGGCCGCGACGCGTTCCTTTCACGAGTACGGCTGGACCAAAGAAGATCTGGCACATGTAGCCGTCAAGAATCACATCAACGGCGCCAAACATCCCAAGGCCCATTTCCGGCGCGAAATTACCTTGGAGAAGGCCCTGAACGCCCCCATGGTTGCCTGGCCCCTGGGACGTTTTGATTGCTGCGCTATGTCGGATGGGGCGGCTGCGGTGATCATTACCCGGCCGGACATTGCCAAGACGAGTAAGCACAAGCATGACTATGTGCTTACCAAGGCCAACGCCATGGTCAATGAAGCCATGCTGCCCATGTATCGCTCTTCCTTTGATTTCTTGGGCTTCGATGCGACGCGCACGGCGGCGCGTCTGGCCTACGAGGAAGCGGGAATCAAAAACCCTGCCCAGGAGTTGGACCTGGCCGAGGTGCACGACTGCTTCAGTATTACTGAGATCATGAATATTCAAGATCTTGGATTATGTGCGCAAGGCGATGGTGCGAAGTTTGTTCGAGAAGGCAACACGCACATTGATGGCTCGATGCCCATCAACCCGAGCGGCGGCTTGAAATGTTTTGGTCATCCCATTGGGGCCACCGGTTGCCGCATGATTACCGAAGTCACCAAGCAGGTGCAGGGACGTGCCGAAGGTGCGCAGGTAGAAAACGCGCGTCTGGGGTTGGCGCAGAATCTGGGAGGGACGGGCTCTGTCTCTTCTATCACGATTTTGGGGCGGGCGGACTAAGTCACGCTGCCGAGAACCGTGCGCTGATCGTTTTTGCATAAAGTTTTATAAAACCTTTGAAACCGAGAAATTCGAACTTCAAGAACTAGGAGTACCCCCATGGATCTAAATCATTGTCTGGTCGAGAAAAAAGGCCACATCTTAACCGTCACCCTCAATCGTCCTGAGAATAAGAATGCGCTTAGCGCTGGAATGCTGGTAGGGATGTACCGCGCCTGGCGCCTGCTCGACGACGATGACGACTTGCGCGTAGCCATCCTCACCGGTACCGGCGATGTCTTCTGTGCGGGTGCCGACTTGAAGGCCATGGGCGGCGGCAGCGAACCCGATGAAGAACTCGAGAAGGTTCGTGCCGAGGTGCCCGACATGCACTGGCAGGCACTGCTCCGCGCCAACCGACCCACCAAGCCAATCATTGCAGCGGTGGAAGGTTTTGCCGTAGCTGGGGGCACTGAGATTCTTCAAGGTACCGATATTCGCGTGGCGGGTGAAGGTGCGGTTTTTGGTGTGACCGAAGCCAAGCGCGGGCTCTTCCCCCTCGGTGGCTCCAGCGTGCGACTGCGCAGGCAGATTCCCTACACGCTGGCGGCTGAGATCTTACTCATGGCCCGACACGTCACGGCTCAAGAGGCGCTGCAATATGGCTTGATCGGGCGAGTGGTTCCCGACGGTGAGACGCTGGCTGAAGCAATGAAGATTGCTGAAGTGATTGCTGACAACGGCCCACTCTCCGTCAAGGCCCTCGTGCGTATGCTGCACGAGATCGACGAAAGTTACAGCGAGTTTGATGCGCTGGAGAAAGAGATCGAGATCGGCGGCCCCTGCTTTTCCTCCAAGGATGCCCGTGAGGGCCCGCGCGCTTTTCGTGAGAAGCGAAAGCCTGTGTTTACGGGAGAATAAGAATGCTCTCACCCTCCGATGACTACCTGATCCATCAGGTTGCCGAACCCCTTCGCCATGTGGGAACCAGCGATCGCAATTTTTATGATCGCTACTACTTCAACATGCATTCTTGCAGCGATGAGATCTTCGTAGTCATGGGCATGGGTCAGTATCCCAACCTGGGTGTGCAGGATGCTTTCGCCCTGGTGCGCCAGGGCCGCAAGCACACCGTGGTGCGTGGCTCGAAGGTCTTGGGCGATCGCATGGACGCTTCGGTGGGGCCCATTCGAGTGGAGGTCATCGAAGGGCTCAAGAAGTTGCGCTTCGTCGTCGAGCCCAACGAGCACGGCATTGAAATGGACGTGGTGTGGGAGGGGGCGATCCCCGCCTTTGAAGAGCCGCGTCATTACATTCGCAAGCACGGTCGCGTTCTTTACGATACGACGCGTCTGGCGCAGACAGGTTGTTGGACGGGAACCCTCAAAGTAAATGGCAAAAGCTACGACGTGACACCCGATCGTTGGTGGGGTTGTCGCGATCACTCGTGGGGTGTGCGTCCCGTGGGCGAGCCCGAGCCTGTGGGGATTCGCGTGGGCGAGTTGTCCATGGACGGCATGTGGAACTATGCCCCCATGCAATTCGATGACTTCTCCATCATTTACATTCTCAATGAACGCAATAGCGGCGAGCGTCTATTAGAGGAGGCGGTGCGCATCTGGAAGGATCCGGCCAGGGAACCCGAGTGGTTGGGGCGGACCGAGGCGGATCACGTCATCACCAAAGGCACGCGTTACGTCGAAAGCGCCACCATCAAGTTCCCCGAAGCGCCAGGCGGCGGCTTCGAGGTCAAGGTCACACCTATGCTCGAGTGCTACGTGGGTTTCGGAACCGGTTACGGTTTCGAGGCCGACTGGCGTCACGGCATGTATCAAGGTGACCTGGTCGTGCAGGGCGTGGAGTTCGACACCATCGACGATGTGGAAAAACTCTGGGGCTTATGCGACACCGTGGGACGCTTCGAAATAGGTGACGGCCCCGATGCTCGGGTGGGTTACGGCCTGTGGGAGTTTGGCTTCTTCGGTCCCTTTGATAAGTATCGGCTGACAGGTTTCAACGAGGGCGCTCCCTGAATTCGAGTAGAGCGAAAACGTACTAAACAAGGAGAACACGAATGGGTAAGAAATTCGATGTGATTGTGATTGGGTCAGGCCTTGGGGGTAGTGTTTGCGCTGCCCTGCTAGCTAAGAAAGGGGTCAAGACGCTTCTCCTTGATAAAAACAATAAGCCTGGCGGCAAGTCCATGGGCATTACCGTGAAGGGTTTTCAGGGCGAGATGTGGCCCACCTTTGGGATCCCCATTGAAGGCGGCCCTTTTGTAGAGGCCTTTCAACAGCTTGGCATTGAGGACAAGTTGGACATCAAGCTCGGGTCTACCGCCATGATGTATCGACGTAAAGGGGAAAGCAACTGGATCACAATGGTTGATCTTCCAGGCGTAAAGGTGGAAGACCCCTCAGCCAATTTCTTCGAGTCCTGGGGGTTGAACGAAGCAGAGAAGATCGATTGTATAAAAGTGCTTGCAGAGATCGCCTTCTTGACGCCGGAGCAATTGGACGAACTCGACGACGTTACGGTTCAACAATGGATTGAGCGGAAAGGGGATGTTCCGCCGCCGATCCAGAAGTTCCTCAGGACCCACTCCAACCTCATGGCCACGGGTGTCTATGAGACAGTTGCCATGTCCGAGATCGCAAGGATCATGCAGGTATTTTCCGGCAGGACAAACGGCTATCCAAGAGGCGGTTACGGTCGGATCATTGATGACATTCTAGACGTGTTCAAGGCCAATGGCGGAGAATTTCTGACCAGCGCCAAGGTGGAAAGCATCACGGTTGAAGAGGGCCGCGTTACGGGTGTCAAAACCGAAGACCAGGCCTTCGAGGCCCCCATCGTTGTCAGCAATGCAGGACTCCAACCCACGATCTTGAAATTGGTTGGCGAAGAGCACTTCGATAAGAGCTATACGGGCTATGTCAGGGATATGCCCCCGAGCCTGGGATTTACCTGCGTACGATATCTCTTCAACAAGCCTGTAATGAAACATGGCGTATACGTGTCCACCACCGAGGACAGTTACCTGGATGTGGAGCGCCTTGAAAAGATGAGGGAAGGGATCATCCCGGATGAGATTGCCTTGGACGGTGTTGTTGCCTCCCACTTTGATCCTGCGATGGCACCCGAAGGCAAGCAGATGCTTCTTCTCGGAACATGGTGCACGCCCGACCCCGCCGGCAAAGAGATGAAAGCGTTGCACGATAAGATCGATGAGTACTTTGCAGAGATGTTCCCTGAAGCGGTTCCCCACATCGAATCCAGGGAAGGATTCATGGGCCCGGCCGAAGTGTCCGCCCTGTCGAGGGACCAGGTCATTCCTGGCGTGGGAGGCGAAGCCGCGGGTTCAGCCGTGACCGTGGGATACTGCGGCAAGAACAAGCCAAAGGCCAAAACTCCTCTGCCCGGTCTCTTTATTGTGGGACATGATGCTGGCGGAGCGGGCCATCTCGCTACCCACCAAGCAGTGAACTCGGGTCTCAACGTCGCACCCATGGTTCATTTCTATTGGCTCGAACGGAGATCCATCGGATAGGAAAGCAAGTGCCGGTTGTGGGAGGGGGCAATGCCTAGCTTGTTAGAGGTAGAAGCGCAGCTTCAGGGCCCGGGCTCCCTTTTTGAATCTTGTCCAGAAGAGGTTTGCGGCCAGACTCTGAACGTGTTCAAGGGGCGCATGTCTTCCTTGCGCCAGGTCCTGGAATTCTCTGCGAGCCATGGCGACAAGGAATACATTCTCTACGAAGACCGGCGCATTTCCTACGCCGAGCATCTTCAAGCCGTGGCTTCTGTGGCCAAGGTCTTGGCCGAGGACTACGGCGTGGGCAAGGGTGACCGTGTGGCCATCCTGGCGGCCAACTGCCCCGAGTGGATCGTCAGCTTCTGGGCTATCACCAGCTTGGGTGCGGTAGCCGTGGGGCTCAACGGATGGTGGGCCCACGACGAAATCTTGTTCGGCATTGAGGATTGTGAACCCGCGCTGCTCATCGCGGATCGACGCCGTCTCGAACGTATCAAAGATGCCTCACTCTCGGTTCCTGTGGTGGAGATCGAATCGCAATTTGATGCGCTCTGGAATCGCCATCCCGATGCGTCGCTTCCCGATCAGCCCCTGCATGAGGACGACCCTGCGAGCATCCTCTACACCAGTGGCACCACGGGCGGGGCCAAGGGAGCGGTTCACAGTCATCGCAACATCATCGCTTTAGCCGGGCTTCAATTCTTTCACGGTCTTCGCGTAGCCATGAGCACTCCAGCCGAGGAGTCCAACGAACCACCACCGCCCACCGTATTATTGGTCAACACACCCTTGTTTCACGCCTCGGGCCTCTACACAGCTGCAGTCACCATGCTCATGGGCGGTACGACTACAGCGTGGATGTCGGGGCGCTTCGATCCGGTGCGTGTCATGGAGATCATCGAGCGCGAGAAGGTGACCAACTGGGGGCCCATGGGAACCATGGCTCATCGCGTGGTCTTTCATCCGGAGGTGGAGCGTTACGACCTTTCGAGTCTTCGCGGTATTGGATCCGGAGGTGCGCCGACATCCCCTGAACTGCTAGAGCGGATTCGAGAGGTGTTTCCCCAAGCGTGTAGCGGTCTGGGCTTGGGCTACGGACTCACGGAGTGCACGGCCTTGGCAACCTTGATCTTCGGGGAGGAGCTAGAGGCCCATCCCGGCTCAGCGGGCAGGCCACTTCCCACGGTAGATATTGAGATCCGCGACGAGCAGGGCAAATCTCTGCCCGAGGGTTGTGAGGGAGAGATTTTTATTCGCAGTCCCTTGGTGATGTTGGAGTATTGGCGCCGGCCGAAAGTCAATGTGGAGACCCTGCACTCAGAGGGCTGGCTTGCCAGCGGGGATTGGGGCCGCATGGAAGAGGGCTTCCTTTATATAAATTCCCGCAAGCGTGACCTGATTCTTCGTGGAGCAGAGAACATCTATCCGGTTGAGATCGAGCACCGATTGGAGGCCCATCCGGATGTGCGCGAGGTAGCCGTCGTCGGTGTGGATCACCCCGAGTTGGGCCAGGAGGTGAAGGCGGTAGTGGTGCCACAAGAGGGCGTTACACTGGATCCCGGAGCGTTCACCCAAGTGCTTGCCGAATGGGTGGCCGAGACTCTGGCCTATTTCAAAGTGCCTTCCCATTGGGAATTTCGGCAGGAGCCTCTGCCGCGCAACGCTGCCAGCAAGGTGATGAAGCATATCTTGTCGGACGGGGCGCAGAATCCTTTTATTGAGGAGTGAACGGGATCGCCCGTCTGTTCTCTTCTATTTAAGGAACTTATCCGGTAGCATCTTCCCCCTTGAGATCGAACTCCCATCCATCAGCGATGGCTTTTAAAGGAGCTTCCACGACCATGGCGATTCAATCCTCCTGGCTGATTCTCAGTCTTGCTTTACTAGTGCTTGGAGCCCCCTTCACGGCAGGGGCCGAGACCAAAACCGATGAACAAGAGGCTCTTTACGCCATCGGCATTCGAATCGGCGCGTCAATCGAGACACTCATGCTTAGTGAGGAAGAATTCGATTTGGTTACCCGCGGCATACGAGACAAGGCGATGGAGGGCGAGGTAAGAGATGAACCCGAAGAAATAAAAAAGAAAGTGCGAACGCTCATGGATGACCGACTTGTCCTTTGGAAGGAACGGCAAAAAAAGAGTAACGAAAAGATCATCAGTAATGCCGCGAAAGAGAAGGGTGCCGTCAGAACAAAATCGGGGCTGGTTTATCTTGAATTAAGTGCAGGGACGGGTGCGTTTCCGGCACCTCTGCAGAAAGTAGAAGTCCACTACCACGGAACCCTTTCCGACGGCACTGTCTTCGACAGCTCGGTGGAGAGAGGCCGTACGTCATCTTTCGCGTTGAACCGTGTTATTCCCTGTTGGACGGAAGCGCTTCAAAAAATGCGAGTCGGAGGCAAGGCTAAGATTACCTGTCCTCCCGAATTGGCTTACGGAGACAAAAAGAAAGCAGCGATACCACCTGGCAGCGTGTTGATCTTTGAAGTTGAGCTGATCGCCACCGTCGAATAGAGAGTCTGTAATTTGCAAGACAAAGCAGAGACCGGCAGCTTTCAAGATAGGTGAGGGTGCCTGTGGCCCTTTTAGCTCATCCATCGCTCTGAGCCTCAATCCTCCAGCGCTTCAATCATTCCTCGCATCTTAAGAATCAAAGTATCCCAGCCGATGAAATAGGTTGGCATAGTGTTCGAGTAAGTTGCTCGTGAGTTGCCGGTTCGGTGTTCGGAGAGTCTTGTCTTGGAGACTTTGATTGCGTAAGAAGCTGCTGCCCCTCTATCTCGCGCTGCTCACACTGGTTGCATTCACAGCGCTACTCAGCAGCCCCTTGCTCGCAGCGGATGACAGCGACGGTGACGGGGTCGTGGATTGGTACGATGTTTGCCCTGCGGTGGGGGATCCCGGACAGGTCGACGGAGACGCGGATGGCATTGGCGATGCCTGTGATCTCACTTATGACAGTACAGCGGTCCGAGTCTACAGCGAGAGCACAGACCAGGTAGGTCACGAAATTCTAGAGGGTGCAAACCCGACAACGGCCACTATCGATGTCATTACCAGCACGCCCTACTACATCAGCTTCCACGTGAGCAACTTCGTGGAGGGGTCCGGGAATTGGTGGATCAACTTCGGGGCTCCCAATGCCCAGCCCTTTGTCCGCGGCCCCTATGAGAACACAGTGGGTTCGTCCATGACCCTTGCCCGTTCGAGATTAACGGCCACTCTGGGTGGAGGCTGCACGAACCAGGAAGGGCGCTTCGATGTCCTGGAAGTGGAGATCGACGCCGAGGGTGTGATCACCCGTTTCTCCGCCGATTTTACTCTGCGCTGCACCGGTGCCAGCGCCGAACTTCATGGTTCGGTGCGCTATCAGCATGACGATACCCCTTTCTTGCCGCCCTTGGACAGCGATGCCGATACAGTGCCGGACTCCTTGGACAATTGTACGCTGGTGCAAAACCTCGATCAGGTGGACTCCGATAGCGACGGCCTCGGCGACGCTTGCGACAGCCAGGTCGATCGTTACTGGATGAGTTTTTCGGGTGAGCCCGGCGAACCCATCACCGGCGGCGGGCAGCTGAACCTAACTCCATTAGTCGGCCACTTTGAAGTCCGAGTGATGAACGATGGGGAGGTCCAGTTTCAATTTACCGGCGCCACATCCTGGTATGTGGTGTGGATGAGGGCGCCCTTTGGGGATCCTTTGATACCCGGCCCCTACGAGGCCCCTCTCCCGGTGGGAAGCAACGGTGATCCCCTCTTGTATGTCAAAGGATATGCTGACGGCACTTATTTTGATTGCAATGAGCGGCTGGGAAACTTTGACGTGCACGAGATGGAGTACAGTCCGGAAGGCGAGGTGGCTCAGCTGGCGGTCGACGTATCGCAAACCTGCGGTGACGGCGGGCCGACGATCACGGGATCGCTTCGCTACAACGCCTCGGCAGATACTTTTGGTCCCGCAGGCGATGAGGACGAGGATGGGATCTACAGTGTCGAGGACAATTGTCCGGCGGTCTCAAACCCTGATCAGGCGGACCTCGATCTCGACAATGTGGGGGACGCTTGCGACGGGGACTTCGGTGTTACCTACTTCTACTGGGACCGTGTCCCGGCCCCGGGTGGGGGAGTTGGTGGCGGTCGGCGCGATCGGGTTTTCCTGGACGACGTCAGCTTTGTCCTCACCCGGTCCATCAGTGAGTACGGACGCGAAACCCTGGGCTTTAATCTGAATGGCTCCGAATCGATAAGCCTCTCCATGCAAGGTGCCGGCGCAGAACTGCTCGCCGTAGGCCAGTATCTAGATGCCACCAGCCCCTCGTATCAGCAGCGACCCGAGGCGGGTTTCTCCGTCTCGGCGAATCATAAGGCTTGCAACATCGTGGAGGCCGATTTTGAAATCCTCGAACTGGAGCGCGATGCTCAAGGGCAGGTTGAGCGACTTGCCGTCGATTTTATCCAGTTTTGCGAGGGAAGCAGCATTTTCCCCCTGTATGGCTTCCTGCGCTACAACGCCACGGCCGATTACTTCCTGATCGCCGATGACGATGGGGACGAGATCTGGGAACCCTTCGATAATTGTCCCGCTCATGCGAACCCCGACCAACTCGATGGCGACGGCAATGCCCTGGGTGACGCCTGCGATTACTACACAGAAGCTTCATCGGCCCAGCTCATCGGCACGCCAGGAGACTTTCTCACCCAGGGCAACATTTGGAACTTTCCCGCCGACGATGGAGAGATGACCTATTTCGTCAACTCCGAGAACGGGTTCACGTTCTCCATCGATGGATGGACCTTCGCCTTCTCGGGCCCACACCTTGAGCCCTTGCAAGTAGGTCCTTACGAAGACGCCCAGATAAACACCTGGAAGTCACCTGCTAGGAATGGCGTGCAGATTTCTGGCGACGGCCGCGGATGCATTACGCTCGACGGACGTTTTGACGTGCTCGCGGTTGAATATGGCGCCCGGGGGCGCTTGCTGAGCTTTGCTGCCGACTTCGAAGTGAGTTGTGATTTGGAGTACGGCGGAGCCGATCCCATTGAGGGTTCCATCCGCTATCGCAACACCCGCAGGTTCTTTCCTTTACCTCCCGACCAGGACAGTGACTCCGTGCCCGACACGGCCGATAACTGTCCCGGCATTTCGAACGCCAATCAAGCGGACGCGGACATTGACAGCATTGGCGACGCCTGCGATTCCGAGGTGACGAGAACGTCTATCGACATCGACGCCAGTCTGAGCGACTGGATTGGCAATTACGATGTTTGGAGTCACGGTCTGCGCGATGGTGGTATCGAAGTCGGGTTTATAGCTGATAGCCTCATAATCAATTGGGATGGGGGGCCGGAGCGCCGTGTCAGGGCAGAGTTTTCGACCCCCTATGGTTTGCCTTTTGTAGCGGGCCCCTATGAGAACGCCCGGAGGCCCGTCTCTAAATCCAACTCGGAGTCAGGGATGAGCGTTAGTATTGATGCTCATACCTGCGCTGACCCCTTTGGTCGCTTCGACGTGCTGGAAGTTGAATACGGTCCGAGCGGTACGATCGAGCGTTTCTCTGTTGACTTTGAGCAGCACTGCGGAGACGAACCCCTCTACGGATCCATTCGCTACAACGCCACGACGGATGACTTCCCACCTCCCTTGGACACTGACGGCGATACGGTGCCCGACACCGTCGATAATTGTCCCGACACCTCGAACCTCAACCAGTCAGACACAGACATCGATGGTCTGGGTGACGCTTGCGATGGCGAAGTGACGCGCACCTCCGTCAGTATCGATGCCAGCCAAAGCGAGTGGATTGGTAATTTCCAAGTTTGGAACCAGGGCCTGCGCGACGGCACAATCGAGGTCGGCCCCCTTGGTGAGGGCCCCTATGAGGGCATTCTCCAAATCACGTGGGAGGGGGCGCTTGGCCGTGAGATCTCGCTTAGGCTTTCGACCCCCCATGGTCAGCCCTTCCTCAACGGCCCCTACGAAAACGCATGGGATCCTCTCACCAAGGGCCTCAACGAGTCGGGAATGTCTGTGGGTATTGGTACTGCTTGTCCCGATTCCTTTGGCCGCTTCGACGTACTCGAAATCGAATATGGGCCAGGTGATACCATCGAACGCCTGGCCGTCGATTTCGAGATGCACTGCATGACTTTCAGCGGGGAGGAGGTTGTCTATGGATCCATCCGATACAACGCTTCGACGGATGATTTCCCACCGCCCCTGGACACCGACGGTGATGGGGTTCCCGACACCTTGGATCGATGTCGCGAAGTCCACGACCCCCTACAGCTCGACACCGATCTAGACGGCAAGGGCGATGCCTGTGACGAAGAATTTACCAATACCTATTTCTATCTGGTGGGTGGCCCCAACTCTTTCGTGGCCGAGAACGTGAATGGGCTCGTCGGGCTGAACCACCGAACCTTCGCTCTGTATCCCCCGCGGCCTTATCAGGTCAACAAGATTTATGTTTCGCTTGGATTCCCGGAGATGTGGGCCCTGTCGCTGAGGACGGACGATGCGGGGCCACCCCGTGTGGGACGTTTCGAAGGTGCGCTGGGTAATGTTCCCATCTTTGGTGAGAATCATGAGTTGCAATTCTTTGGCGATGGCAGCAGCTGCCTTGCTGATTCGATCGGAAGCTTCGACATCTTGGAGCTCGTTTACAGCCCCGATGGTGAAATCGAGAGACTTGCAATTGATTTCGAGCAGCGATGCAACGCTGCAGACATCGGTACGCAGTGGGAAAAGGATCCCGTTCGCGGATTCCTCCGCTACAACGCGACGAGCAGCTGCCTTCGAGTGACCGAGTTGGCTTCCTATATCGACGGTGGGCTGTCACCCCACGATCCCTGCGAACTGTTGCAGGTCCCCGAGCCGAGTTCGCAGGCCCTGGCCCTGGTCGCCCTGTTGACCCTGGCAGCGCTGCGACGGAGTGGCTCAGCCTAGGCATCGCGGGTCAGACTTCAAGGTAGAGAAGCATGTCTTGAAGAGTGACAAAACGTTGTTCATTTTGTCCGCCTGTACACTCCAATCGATACCGAATGCTTTTGCCGATTGGCTTGCTACCTTATCCATTCAAAAATCCCCGTAGCCCGATCACTGCAGCCGATCAGGAGTTCAGCGTGAGCAACCGCCCCCTACCTCAATTCCCGCACTCTTTCCTGTCATGCCGATTCTTGATGCCGTTGGTGTTGGCTCTCGGGTTGACCGGCCTTCTCATGGCCTGTGGAGAGGAAGAGCCGCCGCCACCTCCACCCCCTGAGATTCCAGTCGTGAAGGTCATTCAGCGCGATCAACCCCTTGAGGTTGAATTCGTGGGACAGACGCGTGGCTCTGCGGATATTCCCATTCGCGCTCGGGTCGAAGGTGTCCTTCTCGGCATGCATTTCAAAGAGGGACAGCGAGTAAATACTGGCGACCCTCTTTACAGCATTGACCCGGAAACGTTTGAGGCCAAGGTGGTAGAAGCCGAGGGACACCTGGCGGAGGCGCGCACAAAATTGGCCAAGGCCAAGGCAGATCTGGACCGCATCAAGCCGCTGGCTGAAATGAATGCGGTGAGCCAGCAAGATCTCGATAGTGCTCAAGCCCAGTACAATGCCGCCTTGGGATCACTCCAGGCAGGTCAAGCTCGCGTGGAACAGGCCCAAATCGAGCTCAGTTATGCAAATATTCAGTCGCCCATCGAGGGCCGTATCGGGATTTCGGAAGCCCAGGTAGGTGAGTTCGTAGGTAAATCGCCCAACCCCGTAGTTCTCAATTATGTTTCCCTCACCGATCCCATTCGCGTTCGTTACACCATCGATGAACGAACTTACTTGAGACTTGCACGGCGAATGCGCGAGTTGAGAAATAAAGATGAAGAGGGCGCGAGTGCCGAGGATGATGACAGCGTTGAACTCGAACTCGTACTGGCCGATGGTTCGGTACACGAACACTTTGGACGCACGATTGCGTGGGACGCCGCCATTGATCCATCGACAGGCACTTTTACGCTGGAAGCCGATTTCCCGAATCCAGACGAACTGGTGCTCGCAGGGCAATTCGCTCGCATTCGCGCAGCGCTTGAGACCTTTGACGGTGCCCTGCTCATCCCACAGCGCAGCATCCGTGAGTTGCAGGGGATCTACCAGGTCTTTGTGGTGGCTAGCGATGGCACGGTTGAACTTCGAACCATCGAGTTGGGTCCGAAGGTCGGCACCCTTCAGATTGTAACTTCAGGCTTGAAAACAGGCGAGCAAGTGGCCATGGATACCATGCGGCTCAGGGCGGGCATGACCGTAGTGCCTAAAATTCAAGACTTAGAAGACAAAACCAAACCGGCGAATTTGGCGCCAGACGGAGTCTGAACATTGGCTGAATTCTTCGTTCGACGACCCATTGTGGCCATGGTCATCGCCATCGTCATTATGATTGTGGGTTTGGTGGCTTTAAAAGGCCTGCCCATCGCCCAATACCCGGAAATCACGCCCCCCGAAGTGAACGTTAGCGCGACCTATGTCGGTGCCAACGCCACCAATGTAGAGCAGTCCGTAGCAACGCCCATCGAGCAAAAGGTGAACGGCGTCGAGGGCATGCTCTATATGAAGTCCACCAACTCGAGTGACGGCCGAATGTCCTTGTCCGTTTCCTTTGAGGTGGGCACCGACCTCGACATGGCAAACGTGTTGACACAAAATCGCGTTTCTGAGGCGCAGGCCCTGTTGCCGGAGGAAGTGAAGCGACAGGGTGTTACAGTCAAGAAGAAGTTGGCGTTCCCGCTTCTCTTGCTCTCGCTGGTCTCTCCCAACGGTACCTATGACGAACAATTCCTGACCAACTACTCCACCCTGAATATCATCGACGAGTTGGCGCGAATTCGCGGTGTAGGTCTGGCGGAAGTCCTCGGCGGTTCTCTTACCGAATACGCCATGCGCGTTTGGATCAAGCCCGATCAACTCGCCAAACTCAACTTGACCGTCGGTGATATCCAACGAGCGATTCAACAGCAAAACATCTTGGTTCCGGCCGGTCAGATCGGAGGTCCTCCCGCGCCCGAGGGCACAGAATTCACCTACACCGTTCAAACGGCGGGGCGCTTTGAGACGGCAGAGGAATTCGGTCAGGTGGTGGTGCGAGCCAATGCCAACGGTTCTCAGGTGCTCTTGCGAGATGTCGCCACCATTGAACTCGGCTCTCAAAATTATTTGATTACCGCCCGCACCGACACGCAGCCCACAGCCTTGCTGCAGGTGTTTCAATTGCCCGATGCCAATGGCCTCGACGTGGCCAGTCAAGTCTTTGAAGCCATGGAGCGTCTGTCGAAAGACTTTCCTGACGATTTGGAGTACGTCGTTTCCCTGGACACAACGAAACCCGTCACGGCGGGTATTCGAGAGATTATCATCACGCTCTTTCAGGCTGTTGCCCTGGTCATTCTCGTTGTCTTTATCTTTCTGCAAAATTTCCGAGCCACACTCATCCCTACCATTGCCGTGCCGGTTTCACTCATTGGTGCCTTTGCTGTTTTCCCACTGCTGGGTTTTTCTATCAACACGCTTTCGCTGCTGGGCTTGGTACTGGCCATTGGTATTGTGGTGGATGACGCCATTGTGGTGGTGGAGTCCGTCTCCAGTAAAATGGAAGGCGGGCTATCGCCCTCAGAGGCTACTGTTGCTTCGATGAAAGAAGTGGCGGGGCCTATCGTCGCCACTTCCCTGGCGTTGATTGCCGTCTTCGTGCCCGTAGCCGCCATGGCGGGCATTACGGGCCGACTCTATCAACAGTTCGCCATTACTATTGCTGTGGCCGTTGCCATTTCGTCCATTAATGCACTCACGCTCAGTCCGGCCCTGGCCGCCATGCTCTTACGACCTCCTGGCGAGGACAAGAGTATCTTCGACAAGTTTTTCCAGGTCTTCAATCGAGGTTTGGAAGCCACTACAGACTATTTTATGGTGATCGCCGACTACTTCACCAGTCAGGTGTGGCGCGCCGGGGTCTTGCTTATTGCGCTTGTCGCCGGAACGGTTTTGCTCTTTCAGGTTGTCCCCGCTGGCTTCATGCCCGACGAAGACCAGGGCTATGCCATGGCCGTCTATATGTTGCCCGACGCAGCCTCGCTTCAACGCACCGCGGAAGTGGGGAAAGAATTGGAGGCGATCCTGGAAGAAGTGGATGCCATCGAGAATGCCACCGTCATTGGTGGTTACAGTATGCTGACGGGGACCATCCAGCCCAATGCGGGTTGTATTTTTATCCAATTGAAAGATTGGGATGAGCGCCCCAACCCGGAAGATCACGCGAGCAACGTCGTGCGCAGGCTCAATGCCGCCTTTGCCCAAGGACTTAGTGGGAGCGTCGCCTTTGCCTTTGGCCCTCCAGCCATCCCGGGCCTGGGCACGGGATCTGGTTTCTCCATGATGTTGCAAGATCGAAGCGGCGGTGACCCTTCCTACCTGGCCGATCAGGTGCAACTCTTTTCCCAGGCGGCCCAAGAGCGGCCCGAGATCGGCAATGCCAATAGTTTGTTCCGCGCCGGTGTCCCACAGATCTTTCTCAATATCGATGATTCCAAAGTGCTGAAATTGGGCATTTCACTGAGTGACGTGAACTCTTCCATCGGCGCATTTCTAGGCGGTGCTTATGTCAATGACTTCAATCGCTTTGGGCGCTTGTATAAAGTCTATGTCCAAGCGGAGCCCGAATATCGCGACGACGTCGATGCCCTGCGATTTTTCTACGAGCGCAATCGAGATGGCGACATGGTCCCGCTCTCCACCTTGGTCGAAACTACGCGCACGGCGGGGCCCGAGTACACCAATCGCTTCAACCTGTTTCGCACGGCGGAGGTGACGGGCCAACCTGCTCCCGGCTATAGCTCTACTCAAGCCCTCAACGCCTTGGAAGAAGTTGCCCGGGAGATCCTGCCGGCCGACATGAGTTACGCCTGGAACGCCATGAGTTTCCAAGAGAAAGCGGCCTCAGGTAGCGCAGGCTCGGTCTTCTTGATGGCATTGGTCTTTGTCTTCTTGATTCTCGCCGCTCAATACGAGAGCTGGTCCTTGCCTCTCTCGGTGCTGCTGGGTGTTCCCGTCGCGATCTTTGGTGCCATGGGTGGTTTGTGGATCGCTCGCTTGTTCAGTGAAAGCTATGTCAATAATGTCTTTGCCCAGATCGGGCTCGTCATGTTGATCGGCATGTCCGCCAAAAATGCCATCCTCATTGTCGAGTTTGCCAAAGTCGAACATGAATCGGGCAAGACCCCTGTGGAAGCAGCCATGGAAGCTGCACGGCAGCGCTTCCGTCCCATTTTGATGACGGCTTTTTCCTTTATCCTCGGTGTTTTGCCTCTGCTGGTCGCATCGGGGGCCGGTGCTGAAGCACGAAAGGTAATGGGCATGACCGTCTTCGCCGGCATGTTGGTGGCGACGGTTATCGGTGTATTGGTGGTGCCGGCACTCTTTGTCATCGTCGAACGCTATGTGGCCCGTTCCGAGTCCAATCCAACTCACACTCCAACTCCAACGCAAACCGAGGGCTAATGAAGGTGTTGTTTCGATTTGTCACCACGCTTGGTCTTGTGACTTTCCTTTCTGGCTGTGCCTTAACACCGGATTACGAACGCCCTGAGTTGGCGCCACCACAGGTCTGGCAGGAGGGCGCGAGTACCGAAGGCTCTGTCGTTAATCTTCCTTGGTGGGACCTATACCAAGACCCTCAACTGAGGGAGTTCATCCAGATTGCCCTCGAAGAGAATAAAGATCTGGCGGTGGCCCTTGCTCGCATTGAAGAATCTCGATCCGCGCTCACCATCACGCGCGCAGACCAATTTCCGTTCATCGGTGTGATGGGTACGGGAGGTCGCGGACGCCAGAGCCAGGTGATTGTTCCCGGTGCAAGCACGAGCGACCATTTCAATGTCTCGGCAGATTTGTCCTTTGAGCTTGATCTCTGGCGGCAATACGCTCGCGCTACCGAAGCCGCTCGGGCCGATTTGCTGGCGACGGAAGAGGCTTATCGCAATGTCACCATCAGTCTCGTTGCCAATGTTGCAACCACCTATTTCTTATTGCGCGATCTGGATGAGCGACTGGACGTTTCGCGCCAGACCGTAGAAGGTCGGTCCGATAGCTTGAAAATCATACAAGCGCGTTTTGATAAAGGGATTGTGCCGGAACTCGACGTCAACCAGGCGCAGATCGAACTGTCCATTGCCGAGGTGGCTGTGGCCAAATTTGAACGGCAGGGCATCAAGGTTGAAAATTCACTGGGCATCTTGCTCGGTCATCAGCCTGCCACCATCACCCGCGGTCTTTCTCTTGAGGAGCAAGATGACTTCCCCGTCGTTCCCGCAGGCCTGCCATCCGAACTTTTGCAACGTCGTCCCGACCTCGTTGCTGCTGAGCAGAGGTTGGTTGCGGAGATGGCGCGCATCGGAGTCGCCGAAGCACTGCGCTGGCCCTCCTTTTCAATCACGGGCAGCTTCGGGGCCATCAGCGATGAGTTCAGCAAATTGGATAGCAGCGATGCCAAAGCTTGGAATGTGGCTGGCGGGCTCTTCGCACCCATTTTCAATAGCGGTGCCTTGAAAGCCCAGGCCAAGGCCCAACGCGCCCGGGCGGAACAGGAACTCTACCGTTTTGAAAACGCCTATTTAAACGCATTGCGCGAAGTGGAAGACGCTCTCGTCTCCGTGCGTACCTATAGACTCGAACACGAAGCTCGCGAAAGACAGGTCATTGCCGCGCGCAATGCCGCCAAGCTTTCACGCGCCCGCTATGACGGTGGTGTGGTGGACTACTTGGAAGTGCTCGACTCTGAGCGCAGCTTGTTCACAGCCGAACTCGATGCCTCCGCAACCTTGCAACAATCCCTGAGTGCCACCGTAGAGTTGTACAAAGCGCTAGGTGGAGGCTGGACGGAAATCGACGGAGAGGAAAATCAGTGAAAGAGTTACGAGACAAGATTGTTTTTCTCACAGGTGCAGGTCATGGAATCGGACGCTGCCTGGCCCTTCAGTTAGCCGAGGCGGGCTGTCGGCTGGCCTTGGTGGATATTCGCCAAGAGCCCCTGGATGCGGTGGCCAAGGAAGTCGAAGCGCGCAGTCCGAAAGTCACGACCCACATCGCCGACGTGAGAGATGCAGCCCGAATGCAGGCGCTGGCGGAAGAGGTAGTCGACGCCCACGGTGGTGTCGATATCGTCATCAACAACGCCGGGGTCACCTGCTGGGGTACCTTTGAAGAGATCAGCCTTGAGGACGCGCACTGGGTCTTGGATGTGAGCGTCTGGGGCGTCCTCCACGGCTGTAAATTCTTGCTTCCACATCTGCGAAAGGCCAAGGAAGCTCATATCGTGAACATCTCCAGTGTGTACGGCTTTGTCGGAATTCCGCGACAAGCGGTGTACTGTACCGCCAAGTATGCAGTCCGTGGATTCACGGAAAGCCTGCGATCTGAACTCGAGGGTTCACACATTGGTGTCACCGTTGTACACCCCGGCGGCGTCGCTACGCGCTTTGTGACCGACTCGCGAGCCGCCGACGACACCGCTAAGAATGAGTTTGCCGACCTGATGGCAAAGCACTCCCTCGCTCCCGAAAAAGTGGCCACAAAGATCATCCGGGGGATCGAGAAGAATAAGCCCCGCGTATTCGCAGGCCCCGAGCCCTATGTGGTCGACTTCATCCGTCGCATCGCGCCCAATACAGGCCAGCGACTTCTCGGTAGATGGCTCGGCAGTCTCATGCCTTAGCCCGGACTATTCACGAGCGCCCTACTGCGATCGCCGAAAGTCCCGAATCTTCACGGCCTTCTCCCTTCGGCCTCCTCGACGTACTGCAAGTACGTCTCCGGGGGCCTGCGGTCCGAGGTCCGCGAATCTCCAGCACTTTCGACGCTCTCGCTACGGGCTTCATGAATAGTCCGGGCTAGTGACCGTCATCGGGGGGTTGCGGAGCTAAAGCCCTTTGAAGTCAGGCTTCCTCTTCTGAAGGAAGGCGGTAATCGCCTCAACGTTTTCCGGTGAGCCGATCTGCTGGCTCATTTTCTCGGATTCCAATTTCAAGGCCGCCTGCAACGCGGCTGCATGCGGAGCCTTCAGGCATTGTTTGGTGGCCTTCAGGGCACTCACCGGCCACTGGGCAATCTCTCGGGCTTTTCCCAAGGCCTTGGCATGCAGTTCGGCATCGGGGTAGACCGCCGTAGCGATGCCTACTTCAACAGCTTTGGTGGCATCAATCCATTCAGCGGTAAACATCAACTCAGCCGCACGGCGGTAACCGATATTGGCTTGCAACGTATAGCTACTGGCGAACTCAGGGACCAATCCCAGATTGACGAAGGGCAAGCGCATGCGCAGGCTTTCGCCGACATAGACCACGTCACAATGGAAAGAAATCGTAGCGCCACCACCGATGGCGATACCATCGACCGCAGCTACGATGGGTTTTTCGAATTTCAGTATGGCCTCAGCACAGCGTTCGTAAGGCGCACTGCCTTCGTCGAAGTTTGCTCCGAGATCCATGCCCGAGCAGAAGTTTCCACCTTCACCCGATAACAGGACGACACTGACTTCGGGGTTCTGATCGGCATCGTTAAAAGCCGTCATGATTCCCTTGAACGAAGCTGCATCAAGGGCATTTTTGCGAGCGGGACGGCTCAGCGTAATCTGGGCAACCCCTTCTTCGATCTGGATTTTGATACCTAGCTCAGCCATGGGAACTCCGAATAGTAAAGGCGGGTCAAAGACGCCAACGTTCCCATGGAGTCTACAGAAAGAAGTTCATGGCGGGGCCGCGAAACAAGGTGAAATCCGGAGTTACTCGTCGGTCCACGAGCTGGAAAGCCAACTCATCGTGTTGTCGCAGGCAGTCTTGCCGTGAGGCTGCATAGAAACGGGGTTCATCCTCGCCGCGCGAATAGTAGAGCAGGACATTGGAGCGCACGTGGAGCAGGTCTCCGTCCTGATCGCCAACTTCCACGTTTGTGATGTATCGACGCGTGCGAACCGCTGGGGATTCGGACCAGGCTCGCGCCAGGCGCGAGCGAGCGACGCGCACGCTGATATTCAGCATGCCTTCATCGAAGAAGCCGATCTCCCGATCTTTGGAGAGTTCTTTTTCCACGGCGAAGATCTCGTCCGTGCCATCTAATTTGGGGTCGGGTTCCGGCGTGTGCCGCACGGGCATTCGATAATGAAAATCGTCGGCCAGTAATTTCAGCCATTCCAAATTCTTGCGCTCGTCTTGGAGACGCGCCTCCAAAAAGAGAAACTGTTCAACCTCGATGTTGCGCTCTCGATCTGGCAGAGACCTCATCCCGAACATCTGGACTTCCTCTCGATGACAGGTCGCGCCATTTCGTCCCGCCAGCGCCCATAGAAGTAGCGCGCGTTGTGTTCGCTCAACGGGGATCCGACAATCCCTGGCAATTCAGGATCCGGACCTTCTTCCCCGAGACACATCCCATAGTAATAAGGTCGATCATCGGCCACGCGCATTTTATTACCACTCACCTGACCCGACCAGGCCACACCATCTTCTTGCTCAAGTGCGCCGGAGGGACCGAAGGTGAAATTGTACTGCTCGCAGATGAGCTTTTTTATCTCGTCGGGAGCGTCGCGGTCGGCAATGGCCCAGGACCAGATTTCCATCTCATGCGGGCCGCGCGGATGCGCTACGCGAATCGTAAAGGTTGGCCAGAGATAAGAGAGATTCGGAAAGATCGTATTGGACAGGGGACGCAAGCGCGTGCGCAGTTCGCCCAGGCGTTGAACGGTCTCTTCGTGAACGGATTCATAATATTTCTGCGCCGAAGGCATCAACCCGAACATGCCGCCTGCACCCGGAAAAAGCTTACTGATGGGCGTGCCTTCCGGCATGTAACGAAGCCCCAGGCCGTGGCCGGGTTCGGGCACAACATTGCGACCGTAATCAAAGATCTCGTCGACAGAACTCGGCGGTGCCATGGCCGCGTGTAAGTGCTTTCCGTGATAGTTGTCGCCGACCTGATTCTCCGCCGACATTTTCCAGTTGCCACTTACCCGCCATTTTTGCGGGCCGCCGAGAACTTCGATGCCGCCTTCACGACGATCAATAAAGCAATCGAGGTAATACTTCATATCACCTAAATAGGCGTCGAGGGAGCAGACACTCTCGTCAAAACAGCCGAAGAGCATTCCTTTATAGGATTCGCAACGCACACGAACAAGCCCGTGCTCTGTGGTGTCAAAATTTTCTCCAAAGGCTTGCTTGCGTTCGGGAACTCCGAGCAGGGTGCCGTCCAGGCCATAGCTCCAACGGTGATAAGGGCAAATGAAAGATTTCGTATTGCCCTGATCCGCGCGACAGACGGCGATGCCTCTATGTGCACAGCTGTTTAGGACGCAATGGACCTTCTGGTCCTTGCCACGCGTTACGAGGACTGGAACCTCTCCCATATAGCTCGCAAAAAAATCACCGACATTTCGAATTTGACTTTCGTGCCCGAGAAAAAGCCAACAACGCTCATAAATGGTTCGGAGTTCACGCTGATACACCGCTTCATCGCCAAAGACTCTGCGGCTCACCCATACACCGTCATCACTGACCAATGTACGACTCTCATCTGCATCAATCATTCGATGACCCTTCTGTGTGTCGAACTGTTTCACAATCTAAAGGTTGTGGTAATCTTCGCGACACACCTTCAAGGGAACCATCGTGAAAACTCAGATCCTTCAGTTCCTCAAACAACGACCGCTTCTCCTCATTAGCATTCTGGCCAATCTACTCGTAGGTCGACTTCGCATCCCGCGCGCTAACCTTGAGCCCTTGCTGAGCGCTGCCATGGCACAAGTCCAAAGCGACGGGCTCGAAGTGGAGATGGAAAGTCCCGGTCTCCGTGTGCGAACCCAGGCCAATGTCCTGGGCACCAACCTTCGTATCTCACTCCGCGTTGTCATCGAGCGCTTTTATTTTACCCAAGACGAACTTCGCGTGCGGCTACGCTTGGAAGATTCAGACATTGCGCCCATAGGCACTCCCAAAGCTCCCTTCGCCGCGATCTTTGCAAGTGGCGTCTTGGATTTCTCCAAACTTGGAACCCTCGCCAGTTGGGTTAACGATTTACCTCCCGTTGTCGTTGATGCCGCCAGCGACTGGGTAGAAATTGATCTCATGAAAGTCGATGCTGTTAGCCAGCATGAACTACTTCCCGGCTTGCTCAAAAAAACCTTGCCCTATATTCGTCCCAAGCGTCTCACCGTGCATCCCACCGCCGTCGTGATTCCACTTCAGCTTTTCCCCTCCTGAGGACTGCTTCGCAGAACCTCAATGCCAGGGTGTGGGAGGGTCGGGCAGGGCCTCAACTTGGACAAATGAAGCATAACACAAAATATGTATAATGTCTTATAGTCCGAACCGCAGGCACTCCGACCCATCCCTGTCGCAACCTCCTACCTATTTATCTGCAGTATTATTCGATTTATCTGGAAAAAATCTACCTACATTTAGAATAATTCTAGTTGCCTATGTCTGTAACTACAGGTTTTTTAGAGGCTATTTATTCAGAGTACATGGTACGCAGTTTGCAATCATATATCAGGTAATTCCTGGGGCGATGCCTCTAGGTTTGAGGTCCTCGCGGTGTTGTGGGACGTCGAGATACTAGCTGGGATGAACAACTTCTTCGTGAGCAGAGGGGTCTGCGATAAAGAGGTAAGAAGCCAAGGAGAAATACAATGGTGCGAATTGATCGCGATCTCTCTACGCAAACAAGCGTCGATTTCAAGAAAGCAAAGAATGCTGTTCTTGGTCTTCTGACCTTGCTTGTCACGGTTTCGCTGCTGGCGGCTCCCACACAGGCTGCGGAAGTCGTGGGTATCGATGTCGTCAATCGTACCGAGGCCGGTTTTACCGACAATGGCTCTTACCCGAGTTGGTATCCCCTGGGCGTCGACTATACGGATTCCAACCAAGGCACTCTTACAAACGCGGCTTGGGAAGCCAACGGTAGGGCGCAGCACCGAACCTCTTTCACGAAAGCCCACACGTCGACCAATTTCTCTTCACGCTTATTGGGTAGCGCGATCACCCATTCCGAGGCAGGCAAAGGAAGTTGGCACCATGTCAAGTTCGTGTTTGATACCAATGTAGTTATTGATGCTCGGGAAGACGAATATTGGGAACTGTTTTTGTACAACATGCGTAATGGTGCGGGCAGCACCTCTTATGGCGGGCTTAGCTACGCCGACAACAAGTATGGATACGTTCACATCGACGCTGCTATTGGCAGTGTGCAAATCAACCATGCCAGCGCAGCGATAGATAGTGGTACCCTGACTCTTGGAACAGGTGTCATCAATCAGAACGCAGCGCACACCCTCATGAACGATCAAGCTCAATCCTATTTGAGTGGCACAGGCCCGGCCACCGTGACTGTCACCTACACCATGCGCGTTTCGGTGGGTGCGAAAAATATGATCCCCAGGACGCTTTATCGCATGGAAGCAGCCTTCCGAATGGGACTGGGCAGTAACGTTTATGGAACCGTGCTGGGTCGATACCCGGGCAGCTTGAGCAATGGCTGGTATACGCAAAGTGGCGCGCAGCAAGTTCGTAATTACCCACAATATGACGGCATCTTTGTATATGGCTTCTTGCAGGATACGGACGCAGATGGCATCACTCCAGATGTAGACAACTGCCCCAATACCTATAACGATGATCAGTTGGATACCGATGGAGATGGTGTAGGTGACGCATGTGCGCCTCCTCCGCCCGCCGACGGTGCGGAAATTGTTGGAGTGGATACCCGCAATCGCACGACGGGCCATTGGAGCAATGTTTATCGTTACAGGGACGGCTTGAGCGATCTGAATCTGTGGGCGCAAGACAGTTGGCATCCCAAAGGCTTTAATGAATGGCGATCTTACACGCAGTCCCCGTCCATCGTTTACGGTCCGGAAGGGTCTTTCACTGCGCGCTTCAGAGGATTTGTCGGGACTCAACCTTTCGGCGGTGAAGCTGCAAACAATGAGCCTCAATTCCTCTATGAGACAGACGTAATGATCGAAGCGGCGGAAGGCGAGTACTGGGAGATGGAACTCTCGGCTTATCGTGTCGGTTCGGCGGGTGTAACGCAAGCCGACGGATGCTACGTCAATATCGGGCAAGCGACGCCTACACTGCGGATGAATTATGGCAATGCAACTTTGAAGAGTGGCTCACTGACGCTTCCTGCTTACGACAACCTGCAAGGTTCGGACTTCCCCATGGACGAAGGGGAAAAAGTGACGGGCGTATTGTCCGGTATCGGTCCGGCCTCGGTGACCTTGAAATACACCATGTCTGTCAAGGTGAAGGCCACGGGGTCATTGGACGGCAGCTTCCTTGGTTTGGTTAAAAACGAAGCCACGCTCCGCATGGGCGTGGGCGCAAGCAGTAACATGACCAATGATAAGAAATTGTTGACCCTCGGCGTCTATCCGGGCCAAGGCTCACGCAGCGTGAGTGCTGATGGTTTCTATGTGAAGGGGAAGTTGCTCGATGTAGATCCCGACGACGATGGGTTGGCCAATAATGTGGACAATTGTCCGCTGGATGCCAATGCTCCGGAGGTAGCAGGAGATCCTCAATTGGATGGCGATGGCGATGGCGCGGGCGATGCCTGCGACAATTGTCTCGATGATTACAATCCTTACGAGGCGGATACCGATGGCGACGGCCTGGCAGATCAACCCGATTCGGATGGCGATGGTATAGGTACTGTGTGTGACGTATGTAATGGCGTAGAAGGAGCCGTGGGCACCTGGGAAATCGTTTACGACCTTTCGAATAAGAATCTTCCTTCAAATTGGAAAACCAAGTCGGCTCCGACTGGGAACGCTTCAACAGGTAGTCTTCTGAATATCAAGAATACCCCGTTCAATGCAGGTGACCGCGATCCTGGACCGATTGGTGACACCTCCGATGGTGCTTGGGGCTTCAATAATGTTAATGCTTTGGATCCTATAAGAGAGAATTCCGCGGGTTGGTCCCCTGATCCCGCAGAGCAACCTTCTCAATTGACCTTGGTTTTCAAGGATGACGGAACCGGGAACGCCATTGATATGAACAACAGCCGCGTTTTCCTGAAGGACTATCGGATGTCCACGTACTTTGCGGCTGGCTCGGACGGCGCCGCTTTCGTGTACACCCATTTTGACTACACCGCCGGGGACGGACCTTCCGGACCCGCTGTAGGTAACTTGAATAGTACAGTTGTCAGCTGGATTTCAAATCTTCACGATTACCACACCGGTGGTTGGATGCACTGTGTGGGTGGCTTGTGCAGTTTGGGTGGCCTTGATGAGGACGTCACCTACTACAAGGATTTCATATTCAAATATCCCGGCGCCGAATACGGTATGCGTTTGAATAATTTCCTTATTGGCGGTGATTTACAGTTTGGAACCAGTGATACGACCTTTACCATGGGGGAATCAGAAGTGCCCAATCCCCCTGGACTCGGAGAACCTGAGACTTCTTCAAACACCTATCTGTATTTGAAGGGCTGGCAGGTCTCTCGTCACTATTTCGCGCCTGAGGGTGTTGATGATGAAGATGTAGATGGCATCGAATGCGATGACGACAATTGTTATGACGTGCCGAACCCCTACGATGTCGACACCGACGGTGATGGTATTTTTGATGCCCAATCAGACATCAATGGTGATGGATTGGGTGATGCTTGCCAAAATGACGATCCGGATCGAGATGGTTGGCCTGCCGATGATGACAATTGCCCAGGTTTCGATAGCGAAGGGGTGGAGATCGAAACTCCGCAGGATCACCGCGATCCCCTCCGAGTGAATTCGGATACCGACGAGCACGGTGACGTTTGTGACAACTGTGCTCTGATCGACAACTCGGATCAAGCGGATGTCAACGGTGACGGCCAAGGTGATGTCTGTCAAAAGCGTGATCGCGATAACGATGGTTGGCCCAATGTCGAAGATAATTGTGGATTTGACTACAACAATGATCAGGCCGATATCGACTGCGATGGCATCGGAGATGTCTGTGATGCGGACAACGCCACGCCTTGGGCTGCTGGTATTGAGGATACTGACGGTGACGGCATCTGCGACGACAACGATCTTTGCTTCGGCGACGAAGCCACCGGTGACATCGATGAAGACGGCGTGTGTGACGACAGCGACATCTGCTCGGGTGACGATGCCACGGGCGATACGGATCTCGATGGCATTTGTGACGACAATGATGAATGTAACGGTGATGATGCCATAGGTGATGGCGATGGCGACGGCGTGTGCGACGACATCGATCCTTGCCCGGTAGACAACCCTGATGACACCGACGGCGACGGCGTGTGTGATGATGTCGACGTCTGTACTGGTGATGACATTACGGGCGATGCGGATGACGATGGTTACTGCGATGATCTCGACGCTTGCGCGGGCGATGACGCCAGTGGTGACACTGATGGCGACGCCGTGTGTGACGATATCGACACCTGCTTGGGTGACGATGCCACGGGCGATACGGATGGCGATGACGTTTGTGACGACATCGATGCCTGTAACGGCGACGACGCCAGTGGTAACGACGACGGCGATATCAACTGCAACGACAGTGATGTCTGTAAGGGTGCCGACGAGTCAGGTGATACTGACGCCGATACCGTTTGTGATGATTCCGAGGAATGCCCCGGTGCCGACGACTTTGCCGATACTGATAGCAATGGCTTGCAGGACTGTTTGCAAACCTGTGCATTGGCTGATGACGACGACGGCGATGATGTCTGCAACTCTGCCGATATCTGTCCCGGCTTGGACGACAACGTGGATGATGAAGCCAATGGCGTTCCTGATTGTCTCGAACTGGCCTGTCTGGTCGGAGATGAGACGCTGAATCAGAAGGCCGTCAATGCTACTCCGTGGGCGAGTGACGCCACAGTGCTGTCCCTGTCACCGCTCGGCCAGGGATTCGTACCCCAGCAGCCGACCTTGCGTGCCATTGAGTTCTGGCTGCATGACATCGATACCGGATTGGCAAACGATCCCATGCAGGTCATTGTACATGAAGGCGCGATAGACGGTCCGGTGGTCGCGACCAGCGTCGACGTGACACCCTTCGATGGTGTCTTTACCTCCGGCATGGTGCGATTCGACTTCCCGGCTGACATCGATGTCGTTGTTGGCAATCTGTATGTCTTTGAGGTGGTCGCACCCAACGGGCGTGCGGGTCCGGCTCACTGGGATGCGGCAAACCCCTATCCTGCAGGTGACGGATACATTTGGGGCGGTCTGCAGAACGGGGCCTACGCAGGGACCGGAGTCTACGACTTTGGTTTCGAAACCATCTCCGCGCGGGAAGGTTTAACCCGCGGTGGCGATACCGATCAAGACACCATCTGTGATGATGTGGATCAGTGTGAGGGTGAGGACGACACCATCGACCTCACACCCGCCAACGGCACGCCTGATTGTGTTGAGGATCCCTGTGCAGCCCTCGGTGGCGACGCCGATGCCGATGGTTTCTGTGATGGCGGCGAGGACCTATGTCCCGACAGCTACAATGCCGACAACACAGATACGAACGGTGACGGGATCGCCGACGATTGTCAGTGTGGTGACATCAACGGTGATGGTTCCACCAATAACGACGACGTGACCGAGATCTTGCTGGCCCTCTGGGGTTACGGCGCTTACACCCAGCCTAGTAACAACTGGGCTCTGTGTGACGTTACCGGCGACGGCAACTGCAATAACGACGACGTCACGGAGATCCTGCTACCGCTCTGGGGCTACGGGGCGTACAACTCGCCCACGGTGCGTTGGAGTTGTCCGACGGATTCCAGTCCTCCTGTAGGACTGCCCTAGGGTCGATTCATATCCGCCGCGGCGGGTAGCGCGGTGGGTAGAAAGAAGAGGGTGCCGGTTTTTATAACCGGCACCCTTTTTCTTTGTGCAGTTCGATAGGCTCAAGAGCCTTCATTTTGCACGGAGGTTTGGACAGGAATCAGGAGTTGAACTCATGGCACCTGGAAGCGATGTCAGCGCAGTGGGATCAACCCTACTCGCGCTTTCAGTGTGACCCAGAGGCGAAGCTGTTGTCCGCCTCGGCGGATGGTGATCTCCGTTCTTTCCCCAACCGAGTGATCCAACAGCACCCTCGTGAACACGTTGATGTTGGGCGTTGCGATTCCCCCCATCTGAACGATCCGGTCGCCACTGCGCAAGCCCACGGTTTCTGCCGGGCTACCTGGCATTGTGCTTGCGATGGGTACTCCACCCCTTTGTTCCGATATCCGGGCCAGGTCGGGAACCGTTCCTAGATGTGCGCGCCCTGCGCTGCCTCGGTGGTCTCCCACTTGTAACGATGAATCCGTAGAGCTGCTATCGGTTGGTGAATTTTTGTGAGAGAGGAGCTCTATGAGTAGCCCGTTTACTAGAGGCGGAGGCTGCCCTGCGCCCGAGGGATAGAGGTTCAGCATGGCCACGGTTTTTGTAAGCGGAAAATTTGGATTTAGAGAGTAGTAGTCGGCTGCTGCCCGGCCGAGTTCTCCGCCTGAAAAAGTGGCCACCATCAAGCTGCGATGAGCTGCGGAACTGTTCTTGTAGTGCTGCACCACGCCCGCGGCACTGCAAAGAGTTGCCGCCACGCCGGACGCGTTGTCGTCCGCAACGCTGTGTTCGACATTGGCAGCGACGACCACTACCTCGTCAGCCAACTCATCACGCCCTGGCAAAACGCCGAGGACATTGTCCGTTTGGATCTCCGTTATGGCAAGGTCCACCTCGCCCGACAACTTGATTGTGTTCAGTGCAAAGGAGTGAGGTTTGATTTCTCGATCAATGGCCGCTCGCAGTGCCTTGAGGTCGTGACCGTAGCGCCCGAGCAGATGTACAAGAAGTTCTCCTTTTACCTGCAGCACTGGCAGTTCTGCGCGAAGCAGGGGGCCGCGCTGTCGAAACAAGGGCAGGGGCCTTTCCGGCTTCCCTTCACCGGGCAGGTCGATGAGCACCAGAGCTTGAGCACCTGCTTCGTGCGCCCACTTTGCTTTGGCGCGAAGATCTGACCACGCACTCGGACGATCCCCGTCAAAAGGACTTGCCGGATCGGACGGGCCCGGTTCATATCGCAGTGCCAGTACAACCTTCCCACTGGCATCGATGCCTTCGTAATCGTCATATCCCATGGATTCAGCGCGGATTCCATACCCTGCAAAAACAAGGGAACCTGAAAATACACCCGCTGAGGAGATGCTGAGCGGCACGAAATCACTACCGACCCGACCGGGAATGCCGCTGATGGTCAGTGTGTTTCTAGTTCCCAAACGTATTTGGCTCACTGTCTGAAGGGGTTGTCCATAGCTTTCTCGCCACGGCTCAAGCCCCAAGGCTTGGAACTCCTGTTCAAGGAAGATCGTCATTTCTTCGCGGTCTTTGCTCTCCGCGTCACTCCCCTTCATTTTCTCCGAGGTCAACGCGTCGACGACCCACTCCAGGCAAGCAGCGCTGGGCTCGGGTCCACCTTCCGGGCGAGGCGCAGGAGGCGTCGCACAAGAAGCGAGCAACAAGGAAAACCCGAGCAAGGAAGCTGTAGCAGTTTGAAAAACTTTCACGGGCCAATCCTCCACTCATGGACATAGCAGAGCATCGGTAGTTTGTCCCCAGGGGTTTGTGGGACAGGGACCTCTCTTTGTAAATCCGAAGAGACATCCGTACAACTCTTGGTTCTCAAAAGCCCCTTACCGAGCGTCGGAACCTTGCTTATTCTTCTGGTTACTTACTAGCTATGGGCATCAAGTCGATTGATCAAGCTGCACGCGGGGGAAAGTGGATGACGGAAGGCAAGACTCTTGTCATGGGTGCGAGTGGGTTTCTGGGCAGTTTCGTGGTGAAGGCCCTGGCTGAAGAGGGACGGGATCTGCGTGTTTTTACGCGCGCGACCAGCGATATCTCGGGCATCGAGCATCTTGAATTCGAACGCGCTATCGGCGATGTGTGCGACGTGGACTCGGTGCGTGCGGCCATGCAGGGTTGCTCCTCCATCTATTACTGTGTGGTGGATACGCGGGCCTGGCTCAAAGATCCCACTCTGTTACGGGTCGTGAACGTCGAAGGTCTGCGCAACGTGCTGGATGTGGCCATGGAAGTGGGCGTGGAGCATTTTATCTACACCAGCACCATGCTGACCCTGGGCTTGAACCCCTCTGGTGTGGCCACCGAAAAAGATGCCTTTAATTGGGCTGAGAGCGCCACCGAGTACGTGCGCGTGCGTGTGGAAGGTGAGAATCTTTTCTTGGATTACTGTGAGCGCGGCCTTCCCGGCGTCTCTTGCAATGTTTCCATGACTTACGGTGCGGAGGATTGGGAGCCGACGCCGCACGGCTGGTTGGTCTCCATGGCCTTGCGCGGGATCATGCCCTGCTGGGACGCCAGCTTTAGTTCGGTGGGTATCCGCGACGCGGCAGATGCCATGCTCTTGGCCGAGAAGCATGGGCGCTTGGGTGAGCGCTACTTGATTACGGATCACTCACTCACGGTCAAGGAGATCTGGACCATCGCCGCCAAGGCCGCCGGCACACCCTTCCCGATTTACAAATTCCCCATGTGGGCCATGTACACGCTTACCTGGACCACCGAGAAGCTGAACTGGTTGTTGGGGATGGAGACCGTTTCCACTGTCACGGGCCTGCGGCTCTCGAGGGTGGTTAAAGATTTCGATAATACCAAGGCGCGCCGAGAGCTGCATTGGAATCCGCGCCCGGTGGAAGAGTCCATTGCCGAGGCTGCGGTTTGGTTTCATGGGCGCGGCCGGAAGTCCCGCCAACGCGCCAAGGAAGTGCTTCAGCGCTGAGCGCCCGCGAGCGATGGATGAAAAGAAGGATGCTAGAAGGCGAAGTGATATCCGATTCCGAGATGGGTATCGTGGTCCTCGCCGGGAACGTCAGTCAATTGGGGGCGGTACTCGTAGCTCGTACGAATCTCCTGCCGAGGGGTCAGGATGAAAGAGACCCCAGCACCTAGGACACCCTTGACGACGATTTCATCATCGCTCTCTTGAGGTGGCCCCGAGCGTGTGACATCGGGCTCGGGTTCTTCGACCACCGCGCCTCCACGCAGGAAGGGTTGGATCGATTCGTGGACTGGGAGTGGCAAGTCGACGACGGCGCCACCGGGGCGGGATTCGACATTGATATCGGTCTCGCTCATCCCGAGTCGAGGAAGCGCCAGGGCCGCAAAGGCAGCGATGAGCATGAGAAATCTTATGATGGCCATGGAATTCCCCCTCCTTCAGTGAATTGGGCTGAGTATGGAGGAAATGGATTTCCCTCAGTTTTCGAGGGGGTTAACTCTATGCAATCTATATGTAACTATCCGATTTAGAAGGTGTTTTACGTGGCGCGGTTCAGATCACTCGCTCATTCCCGCCATCGATTGGAACTTGAGCGCCGGTAGTTTTTGAAAATGCGGGACCCGCCATACTGCAAACCAATTCGGCAACGTCAGCTGCGCCAATTTCAGTTTTGAGAACGTTATTGGTCTTGTACTCCTCAACCGTTAGACCGTAATTTTTGGCACGGGTTTCTAGAATTTCATCAGACCAGATTGCGGTATCGAAAACGGCATTGGGATGGATGGTATTGACCCGAATCCCAAACTCCCCCAATTCCAGTGCCGCGACTCGAGCCATTTGCGTAACACCGGCCTTGGCGACTGAGTAGGCACCCGCACCCGGCCCGGGTGCCGGCACATTCTTCGAAGCAATGAAAATCACCGAGGGATCAACGCCTTGTTTGAGAAAAGGGGCGGCGTATTGCAATAGCCGTTGTTGGCTCGTCAGGTTGACCGCCATGCTTTTGTCCCACACGCTCGCATCCATTTGATCGAGTGTGGCACTGGGAGGGAAGATACCGGCATTGTTGACCAAGAGGTCCAGGCCACCAAACTCTCGAACACAGAACTGCACGGCTTCTTCGAGTTGCTCACTCTTGGTGACGTCACAAAGAAAGCCCTTGAGTTGATCGCTCTGAAATAGGGTTTTGATCTCGGGGTTGATGTCCACGGCCAATACCGCTGCACCTTTCGCGCTCAACGCTTGCGCACAGGCTTTACCGATCCCGCTGGCAGCGCCGGTCACCAAGGCGATTTGTCCTTGCAGCATGGGCGCTGCGCTGGACTTCCCTAGTTTGGCTTGCTCAAGCTCCCAATACTCCACTTCAAAAATGTCGCTCTCTGGCAGCGCCTTCCAGCCCCCCAAAGCTTCTGCCCACTGGATCGACTTGATGGTATGCCGGGTGATATCAGCGATGATGTTTGCTTCTTTGAGTGTTTTGCCAAAGGCCACGGTTCCTTGCCCTGGCCACACGGCCCAGCGAGGGGCGCTGTCCAGGCAGGTCAAGTCTTTACTTCCCGGCTGGCGTTGGAAGTAATTTACATACTCTTCGCCGTACTGATGGACACTGCCTACGATGTCTTTTTCATCGATGAGCAATGGCACTTGCTTGGTGCGGATCACATGGTCCGGTGTCAGAGGTCCCCGCGTTGCAATGTCATGGACCTCTTCGAGACTCGCAAAACCGCAAGCTTGGTCACGAGTGCTTAATCTAGTAAAGATGGCCTTTCCCCATTGATTCGATACTTGCTTTCTCAAACAAGCGAGTTTTTCCAGATCGATGGAGTTATCAGGTTGCTTCTTCGCAGGGTTGTCCATGGCCTTGTGTTTAACCAGGTAGTCTTCCGCTTCTGTGACCAATTGAATCATGCGCTCATAACTGGTCTTCGCATCCTCAGCGAAGCTGAACAGGCCGTGGTTCATCAACACCAAACCTTCGAGTTTGGACCAGTCTGCGTTTTTGCTGAGTTCGTGAACCATGCGGGACAATAAGAATCCCGGCATCACATAAGGAATGACCAATACACGGTCTCCATAGATTTCTCGGATGATGGATTCGCCCTGGGCGGTGTTGGTTAGCGTAACTAGCGCATCGGTGTGCGTGTGATCAACAAAGGTAAAAGGGATGATGGCATGGAGAATCGCTTCCACCGATGGATTGGGCGCCGAGGGATCCATCATGGCGGCGCGTTGTGCGCTGACCATGTCCGTATCCGACAGGGCCTCCAGCTCAACCATTTTTTTAAGGGCGTCTAATTTTACAGCTGCAAAGCCCGGTGCTTCAATGGTGGCTAGATCCCATCCGCTTCCTTTGACGTAGAGAACCGACTCCTCTTCCCCGAATAAATCGCGAGCGGTTGCTTTTACCGAGGTGTTGCCACCTCCATGGAGCACGAGGGCGGGTTCCTGGCCAAGTAAGCGAGAGCTGTAGACTCGCATTTGCAAGGGATCCCGGGCGTAAACTCGGGCGTCTTTATCGTTCCAAAGGCTTTTCATAGGGTCTCTTTGCTTCATGACGGGGAAAATACACAGCCAGTATAAAGGTGAGACCTTGGCCCGGCAAACTTAGTGGCGCCGTGCGTCCTGCCATCCTCGAGCCAGCGTCTCGCGGTCGTCGGGGTGGGCGATATTGATCAAGGCGCGAGCGCGCTCGTTGAGAGTTCGTCCGTAGAGATCGGCGACGCCGTACTCCGTGATGACGTAGTGAACGTGTGCGCGGGTGGTGACGACACCGGCACCGTACTTGAGCGTCGGGACGATGCGCGCTTCGCCGCGTTTCGTGCGGCTGGTGAGGGCGATCATGGGCTTGCCCCCTTCGGAGAGGGAAGCTCCGCGAATGAAGTCCATTTGCCCGCCCACACCTGAAATAATCCGGTGGCCGATGGAATCGGCGCAGACCTGACCCGAGAGATCGATCTCGACGGCCGAGTTGATGGCCACGGTCTTGGGATTGCGTCGAATCACCGCCGTATTGTTCACGTAACTGACACAGGCCTGGATGGCTGAAGGGTTGTCGTCGATGAAGTCATACAGGCGCTTGGTGCCCATGACGAAACCCGAAACCGTCTTTCCCGGGTGTGTGGCCTTGCGCGAGTTATCCACGACACCGGATGTAATGAGATCGACGGCGCCGTCGCTATACATCTCAGTGTGTATGCCGAGATGCTGGTGATGAACCAGCGCGCGCAGGACGGCGTCGGGGATGGCACCGATCCCCACCTGCAGCGTCGAGCCATCCTCAATGAGTTCCGAGGCGAACTTGCCGATGGCGAGTTCCTCTGGACCGAGGTCGGGGATAGGGCACTCGGGGAGTGGCTCGTCCACTTCGATTACGTGGTCAAGTTGATCGACATGAATGAAGCCGTCTCCATGTACGCGGGGCATCTGATGGTTGATCTCGGCGATGCGCAGAGTTGCGCTTTGCATGGCCGCAATGGCGACATCGGCGCTTACACCCAGCGTGCACAATCCGTTTTTGTCCGGGGGGGAGAGCTGCAGGAGGGCGACGTCGAGGGGGCGGCGCCTGGAACGAAATAGCTGCGGGATCTCGGAGAGGAAGCAAGGGAGGTAATCGATGCGCTCGCCATCGAAGTGTGGGCGAATGTTCCCGCCGATAAAGAGGTTGGCCACGCGGAAACTGTCGTGGTACTTGGGATCGGCGTAGGCCGCATCGCCCGAGGTGTGGAGATGGATCAACTCGACGTCGCGCAACTCATGGGCGCGCTCTATGAGTCCTGCCAGTAAGCGCTGTGGCGTGGCCATGCCGCCGTGGACAAAAACTCGCTGCCCGGATTCAATGGCGGCGACGGCATCTTGTGCAGAGGTGTGTTTAATCATGGACCACTCTTATCAATCAGGTGCTAGAGGGTCAAGCGTTGATTATGCGGACCCTTCGTCGCCAAAGGGGTCTTCTCTTCTTGCCTCAACCTGAAAGTTGAAACAATAGAAGCCGCAGCTATAAGCGCTCGATGATCGTTCCCGTACCTACCGAAGCACCACAGCACATGGTGATCAAGGCCGTGCTCTTATCGCTTCGCTCCAGCTCGTTTAAGGCGGTGAGGATCA
>PIVT01000236.1 GCA_003353845.1 Pseudomonadota bacterium
TCGAAGATTGCCATACTTGCCATACTTACAGCCCATAAAAAAAACTTAGGAGAAAAAAAACGCATTTTGTCCAAAATCCGGTATTTTATATATCTCTACATCTCTCTCTAAAAGTATGGTAAGTATGGCACGTTTCGATTTGGGCTTTAATATCAACGGTTTAACGTGACAGACCTCATCAAAAGGCAAGCCCCGAAGTCTGACGCAGGTCTGACGCTGGGACTTTTTTCCTTTTAAATCAATGGTTTATGGGGAAAATAAGTATGGCACGTGTGCTCTGGGGTTGGTCTGGGCATAGCTGGGCTAACCCTCCCCATCGGCCTTGCCAAATGGTGGGAATTTTTGATACCCTTGGGTAATGAGGTTAAATTAACGGAACAGGAGAGACTCCCCTGGCCACAAAGCCAAAGCTCAAGAAGAACGGGAAGCCGTATGCGTCTCCCACTGGGAAGGGAAAGAACGCCGTTGCTGATCAGGCCAATTGGCGGGTCAAGCTCGTTGCATCCCGAATCAAGTTCGATGACCAGAAGAAAGAGATCTACTGTGCCCAGCTTGCTGAGCATGGAAGAAAGGGCACGGCTGCGCGTGTGGCAGGCGTTAGCGCTGTCTGTGTGATGAAGCACTTGGACAATGATCCTGATTTCGAGGAAGCTTGCGCAGATGCCATTGACGCTTATGGTGACAAGATCCTTGCGATAGGTAGGAAGTGCGCAACCGAGGGCGCAGTTACCAAGCGGTACGACAAGGACGACAGGCTGATAGACACTCAAGTTTCGCAATCCATCCCTATCTTGATGATGGAGATGAAGCGCGTCGAGAAAGACTACCGAGACAAACCAATAGTAGACGTAACCGCTTTAGGCGGCGGCGTGCTCCTAGCCCCCTCGGGCCTAGCCCCAATCGACTGGGTCAAAGCTCAAGCGGAAACGAACGAGATGAAGGAGGTCAATGGGCGGGATGGAGAAGACACAGACGGATAGATAGTTGCGGCATGCCCCTTTTTATGTTATACCTACACGAACACATAGAAAGGAGATGACCTATGACCATAGAGAAGGGAAAGAAATTCGGGCCGTTTGTGCGTTGTGAGAGAGAGAGACAGGGAATCCTTTTACGTGAGATGGCGATGCGGATCGGAGTCAGCGCTTCCTATTTATCGATGGTTGAGCGGAATCAATTTCAACCGCTTGCCGAGGACAAGATTCATAAGGTTGCCAAGATTCTCGATGTCGATGTCGATGAGCTCCTGGCATTGGCCGGGAAGGTCTCTTCCGACCTCCTAGACATCATCCGGGAGCATCCCAAGGAGATGGCTGCGCGGCTGAGATCCACCAAGCATGCGCCGGGCACGTGAGGGCACGATCGATGGATGAGGAAGACCAACCACCTGGGCTTACCAGCCATTCTGCAATGCTCCTGGCCAGCCATGGATCATGGAGCCGACCACCTGAGGAACCTGAGCCAGAATTCGAGGTGACTATACAGTGCACGGTGACCATGTTGGATGCAAACTTGGCTGGGATTGTCCGGAGGGGTGAATGATGGGAAGGAAATCGAACATGAAGGATGAGGAAGCGGTCTGCCTGATGAAGTACTTGGACAATGATCCTGATTTAGAGGAAGCTTGCATCGAGGTAGGTGCTCTCATCTTCCAGAAGGACGGGCAGTGGTTCGTCCAAGACGTTGCTTGCCATAATGGCTTTACTGCCAAGGATCTTATACAAGCGCTCTATGGCGACAGCCGCATGGTCAAACTTCCTGTAACCATGGCGTCGGCAAAAGGGCTTCATCGGATCAGGAACGATCTACCAGAGTGGAAGGGGAAGGACCCTTTGTGGTGACAACCATGACAGACCAAAAACAGGTACCAGCCGCTGATAAGGAACTCCTAGCGCTCATCGAAGCAGCCAGGGAAATCGAGGTTACAGAAGAGGACCTCATGGAGCAAAGAATCAGCTTTGTTTACGGCAATGCGATGGACCTGGACGGGATAACCAAGGACAGCGTTCGCGAGGCAGCTCAGGACATGCGTCTTAAGGGAGGACGAATCATGGAAGACGATACCAAGGAAGACGAGTTAGAGGTCCGTGCCGTTCTTTGGCGGCAGGGCGAGATGTGGTACATCCAGGACGTGGTTCTCACAGGAGACCATACTGTCAAAGATATCTCGAAGGTGTTCGACCTTCGAGATATCGTCGATATCCCTGGGTTCTTGTTATCTGCGGCTGGTTTGCGAGAGCTCAAGGACGAATGTCTCATATGCCCTAGGACGAGGGACGAGGAATGATGGAAGATGATACCAAGGACGAACTCGAAAAGACTGCTAGGGCCATAGCCAGCAGTGACGTAGACCGTGCTGCTGTACGGGAAGGGCTGCGGAAATGGTTTGCCAAGGCTCTAGGACC
>PIVT01000756.1 GCA_003353845.1 Pseudomonadota bacterium
ACGTCGCATTTGTTTACGTCGCATGTGTGTGCCACCGCGTCAAATCGGTTAGCACAAAGCGATGTCGAAGTGCTCCTCTATTTAGGCGATTCGGTAAAATCGGACTGGTCAATAGTGGCATTTGACATCAAAATGGGCTAGACTACCTGTCTTGGGCGCGAAACGTCCGCGACGACGACGCGCCCAATAGAACTCTGCCCAACGGTTCCTGATCACGGGAAACAGCGGGCCCCAAGATTCCCTCGACCATCGGGGGATGAGGTTCGGCGGCCTAACAAAAGCTAGCCGGATCAATCTGTAGCGTGAAGGATCAACCAGAAGAAGCTGGTGATTCAGATCGCTTGGTTAAGCCGGAAAGCCGGCACATGGAGAAAAGTCTTGAAGAAAATCTACGTGGGTAACCTGCCCTTCAGCGCGTCCGAGGATGAAATCAAGGAAGTCTTCGGCCAGCACGGTACGGTTCATTCCGTCGCGCTGATCATGGACCGTGAGACCGGTCGCCCCCGCGGCTTCGGCTTCATCGAAGTCGACGACAACGACCTGGCCGCGATGATCCAGAACCTCGATGGCAAGGAAATGGG
>PIVT01000758.1 GCA_003353845.1 Pseudomonadota bacterium
TCACTGGCAGTCCCCGGGCGATGTGCTGATGCTCTCGGTGCGTCGAATTCTCTGCGTTCTGGTGGGGTTTGCCGCAACTTGGACCCCTTCCACGAAACGAGCGTGCTCACTGGCAGACCCCGGGCAATGTGCAGATGCTCTCGGTGTGCAATTTCGCTGCGTTCTGGCGGGGTTTGCCGCAACTTGGACCCCTTCCACGAAACGAGCATGCTCAATGGCAGTCCCCGGGCGATGTGCAGATGCTCTCGGTGCGGCGATTTCACTGCGCTCTGGTGGGGTTTGCCGCAACTTGGCTCCGCAACTAGGATCCCTTCCATGAGACGGGAATGCTCACTGGCAGTCCCCGGGCGATGTGCGGCAGATCTCGGTGCAGCGATTTCGCAGCGTTCTGGCGGGGTTTGCCGCAACTTCGACCCCTTCCACGAAAAGAGCGTGCTCACTGGCAGTCCCCGGGCGATGTGCGGCTGAGCTCGGTGCGGCGATTTCACCGTGTTCTGGCGGGGTTTGCTGCAACTTGGACCCCTTCCACGAAACGAGCGTGCTCACTGGCAGTCCCCGGGCGATGTGCAGATGCTCTC
>PIVT01000237.1 GCA_003353845.1 Pseudomonadota bacterium
CTGCTCTATGCCTTCGAAGGACAATTCCGGGGATCCCTCCGCTTCATCTCCTGTGGGCAGGGAGGGGAGAATGCGGCCGTGAGTGAACAACTCGGCGACCCCGTCGAGGTCACCCGCGTCGATCCGCTCGGCGTAGGTATAGAGAAGATTTTCGATCTTGCGCCCGTCGTCAATCATGGCGCCAGCTTACCGCCCACTTCCCCCCGTTCCCACAAGCCCCCCCCCAACACCCGCCAAAAACAATAGGTACCTGTCCCACTGCTGTCCCACAAAGTAAGCAAAAAAACGGCTTGGCTTCTCTAGGTCTGGTATTCTGAGTGCTGACTAAAACGCTACAGAAACCAGGAGAAACCAAGCCGTGGCCTACGATCCTAGCGTCTTCTCACAACTACTGAAACTGGTCCCGAGACATCAATTCGAATCTCTGGCCCAACAACACCACGAGGGCCAAAAACTGCGCCGAATGACCCGCTGGTCGCAGTTCGTGGCCATGGCCGCCGGCCAGCTGTGCGCTCGGCGCAGCCTGCGCGATCTGGTGGCCAATCTGGCCGCCCAACACCGGCGCCTTTACCACCTAGGCATCGGCGTGGTGTCGCGATCCTCGCTGGCCCGCGTCAACGAGCAGCAACCCTACCAGCTCTATGAAGCCTTGTTCTTCAAGCTGTATGCACGCTGCCAACCGCTGACCCCGAAGCATCGCCTGCACATCGACAGCCCGCTGTTCTCACTGGACGCTTCGTTGATCGACCTTTCATTGAAGATCTTCCCGTGGGCACGACTGAGCCGAAAGAAAGGCTGTGTGAAACTCCACACCCAACTCGACCACAGCGGAATGGTGCCGGCGTTTGCCATGGTCACCGATGGTAAGACCAGTGACCTGACCGTTGCCAAAACGCTTCGCTTCCCAGCCGGAAGCATGGTGGTGTTCGATCGCGGCTACCTGGACTACCAATGGTGGGAAAAGCTTGGAAAACAAGGGGTATTCTTCGTCAGCCGGCTTCGTAAGAATTCGGAGTACGCCATTGTTGAGCGACAGCCTGTTCGCAAGGGCACCGGCGTAACCAGTGACTGGACGATCCGGCTAACCGGGCAAAAGTCGCGACGAGTTGAACTCAGTAATCTGCGGCTGGTCGGCTATCGGGATCCCGAGACGGGCAAGCACTATCGATTCGTGACCAATCGCTTCGATCTATCGCCGAAAACAATCGCAGACATTTACCAGCAGCGCTGGCAGGTCGAGCTGTTCTTCCGCTGGATCAAACAGAACCTGAAGTTGAGCTCGTTTGTCGGCACCAGCCCTAACGCGATCTTGACGCAGATATGGGTGGCGATGTGCATGTACCTTCTGCTCAGTTACCTGAAACTGCTGGCCCAGCTGGGGCTGTCGCTGGGGCAACTTCTGCGCTTGATCCAGGTCAACCTGTTCGCCAGACGCGACCTGCTGGAGCTGCTGGGGCAGCCACCACCACAGCGCAAGCCCCCACCGCAACTTTCACCTCAGCTGGTGCTGCTATGAGTTGTGGGACAGCAGTGTACCTGTCCCCAATTAACCTCAATCGGCCATTAATCAGGCCGCTCTGGCCAGAGAATCGGCCATTTTGGTAAAGAGTCGGTGGACGGTGGGGTTGGTTCCGACATCCAAAGTTGCCCGTCCTTGTGGCTCGACGACGACTCCGGCTTTGCCGAGCCATTCGTAGCGTTGGGTGTGGATCGACTGAAAGACGAAGCGCGCTCGGCGTTTGCGATTCCCGGTTCGTGCCGACGCGGTTGACGCGATCTGTAACCCGCGCATCAGGTTGAACGCCAACACGCTCAGCAGTTGCCACGCACCGTTGGCCGCGTACGAAAGCGTCGGCACGCAAGCAAACGCGAATCCCGTCTTGAGTTCCCCGTAGGCTTTCTCGTGGCCACCTCGGCCGCACATGAACCACCAAACGTTCGTGGGCGTCAGATCCTTGTTCGT
Source organism: Pseudomonadota bacterium (assembly GCA_003353845.1). Lineage (GTDB taxonomy): Bacteria > Myxococcota_A > UBA9160 > UBA9160 > JADFDR01 > GLO-12. The sequence goes on from PIVT01000237.1 coordinate 1,964, forward strand.
CACGATCGCTGAGTACTCGTAGTGACCGTCATCGGGGTCGAATAGATCGAGTTGGTAGTTCTTCGGTGCTTCGTGGCGCACGCGTTTTCGATAGATCACAACACGCATCGTGCGACCCCACGGTTCGACGCGCAGCTGCTTTTCGAAGCAATCGACCTTTTCATCGACACGGCTCCAGCGCTTGCGATCCGCCACGAGCTGCCTGAGTCCCAGCCAGCGGTAGAACGGCACCTTGATCGCCAGAAGCCCGTTTGGATTTATTGGGCAAAACTTCAGAACCCGAGGGTATTTTCAGGCGGCTCGCCAAGGCGGAAATCAAGAAACGCTTTATGTCGCACCACCATTTTTGGCCAAAACGGGTGATTATGTCCTGAACGTGTCGAAAGTTATTCTTGATGATCGTGGGGTG
>PIVT01000759.1 GCA_003353845.1 Pseudomonadota bacterium
ATGATCTGCACCATCGCCACACTGCTCAAAACTACGTGTAATGCCGTGAATCCCATACTGGAGGGAGAGCTTCCCTTCTATGGCTCTCGCTTTGAAGGAATTCTTCCACCCGTAGTCAAAGGTGCTTCCTTTTCTATCCGTAAGCACAGCTCCCTCGTTATTCCATTGGAGCAGTACGTCACCGACGAGATCCTCACACCCCAGCAGGCCGAGATCCTTCGAAAAGCCATCGACGAACGATGGAACATTCTCGTTTCAGGAGGAACCGGCAGCGGAAAAACCACTTTCATGAATGCCCTGCTCAACGAAATTGTCGAACGAGGCGAGCCTAGCCAACGCCTTCTCGTGCTAGAAGACACCGTTGAACTCCAAACCACAGCAAAGAACGTCGTCGCCATGCGCACAGCAGACGAAACGAACCTGAATAAACTTGTCCGTGCATGCATGCGGCTTCGCCCCGATCGAATCATTGTAGGCGAAACCCGAGGCCACGAAGCGCTCGAACTGCTCAAGGCCTGGGGCACAGGACACCCAGGCGGGGTCACCTCAATTCATGCCGACAACGCACTAGGAGC
>PIVT01000760.1 GCA_003353845.1 Pseudomonadota bacterium
GAACGACTTCGACGTATACGAGTGGGCTGCCCCAGAGTTCCTGGAAAAGGCCGCCAAGGAACTGCTTGAGGAAAGATGGCAGAAAGTCACTGCGGCCAAGTTGCCCGAGGCGACTTCATTGCGTCTGGGATAGTCCGGTATCTGAGGTAAAATGAAAGAAGAAACTCGTATGACAGAAAATAGCTTTGACTTACTTATCGAGGCGGAACATTTTGATGATCAAGGCGGGTGGCTGTTGGACTCGCAGTTCATAGAAGAGATGGGATCGCCATACCTGCTGGCTCATGGATTGGGACAGCTGGTGGCGAACGCCCGAACGACCGTCCACATTCCCCAAAGCGGTGAGTATAAGATCTGGGTACGTGCTAAGGACTGGGTGCCGTCTCATCATCCCGGCCGCTTCCAGGTTAAGATTAACGGAAGGATGCTCGACACCGAGTTCGGATCGAATGGTCGTGACTGGAGCTGGGAGAAGGGAGGAGTGCTGGAACTTGCCGAGGGCGACATTTCTATTGAGCTTTGTGATCTTACCGGCTTTGACGGCCGATGTGACGCCATTTTCTTGACCATGGGA
>PIVT01000238.1 GCA_003353845.1 Pseudomonadota bacterium
GCTTCTCGCCGAGGGGCGTGGGCACCTGTTTGGCTTCGGTGATGCAGAGGGGCTCGTCGATGCCCTTCGGAAGCTCCTGGAAAATCCGGCAGAGATGGCACAGAGCCAGCGCGCGGCGTACGCGTTCGCGCGACAGATGATCTGGCCGAAGGTCGGGGAGGACTATGTCGAGCTGATTCAACAGGTGTTAGATAAAGCCGTCGTTCCGGAAGTCCCAGCGTTGGTTCCGCGGAGCGTTCCGGATCTGCGCCTCGACCATCTGATCCGCATGACCGACGACACGGGCTTGCTCCAGCATGCCGTCCAAAGTGTGCCTGACCGCAGCTTCGGCTATTGCGTGGACGACAACGCAAGGGGATTGATCGTTGCCTTGCTGGCTCAGCGGGTGACCGGACTGGACGAAACCAGACGCCTGATCACGACCTACCTGAGCTACCTCCATCACTCTCAGTACGAAGATGGGCATTTCAAAAACTTTATGGACTATCAACGAAACCTCGATGAGGAACGGGGATCGGAGGATTGCGTTGGAAGAGCGATGTGGTCTCTCGGCCTGGCCGTTGAGTTGGCGCCGGATGAGGGCCTTCGCCTCTTGGCCAAGAGGATGTTCGAACTTTCGATGACGCTTCCCTTGACGTTTGGCCCACGCGGATCTGCATTGGGAATCTTGGGGCTGAACGCCTACCTGCGGAGCGAACCCGAAAACAACCTGGCATGGGAGACATTGGAGGCCCTCGCAACCAAGCTGATCAACCTCTTCGATGAAGAGGCCGACGAGAACTGGCGTTGGTTCGAACCCGATTTAACCTATAAGAACGCGCTGCTCCCCCTGGCGCTCTTCACGTATTCCAAGCGCACCGGTGATGAGAACGCACTGCGTGTGGCGCGCGACAGCTTGGCGTTCCTCGAGGAGCGCTGCTTCGCCAAGGGGTATCTCCAGTTGGTTGGGAACGCGGGCTGGCATGTTCGCGGAGGCGACAGCGCAATCGCTGATGAGCAACCCATCGACGCAGCAGCATTCGTGCTCGCGTTTCGCGCCGCCTACGCCGCTACCGGCGACCGACGCTACCTGTCCCGCATGAGGGAGTCCTTCGAATGGTTCCTCGGCGCCAACCGCCTCGGGCTTTCACTCTACGATTTCTCGACAGCGGGCTGCCGCGACGGGCTCGGGCTCGAAGATGTGAACGCTAACCAGGGAGCTGAAAGCACCCTATCCTTCCTCATCGGCTTACTCACGATGCACGATCTTGCAAGCGACGGACACGACCGCGTGGATGTCGAAACGGATGTCGCTTGCACAGACTGAGCGAGCTTGGTTCAATCAACTCATCTGATCCTTGGCGCGTTCCGATAACACGGTCTCATAACCGATTCGACGGAACGATCACCCGAGGACTTCGGATGCCACAACACATTGCTCATCGTTAGGAACAGTATGCCAATAAAGATAGAGCCCTTGCCTGTGACAAGAACATCGCACCGGCTTCTTCCCGACCCGAAACGGGTCATCACCAAACCGTTCCTGCTGGGGACAAACATCCTCGCGAATGGGGAGTCCCGCTTAAGCGCCTTCCTCGACCGGATCCTCGCGATTCCGGAGGAACAGATTCCGGCGATGCTCAAGGAGATTTTTCACCATTTCTCGCCTCGACACCGCGATTTCGAGGGCATACTCGATGATCATTTTGACGTCGTGTCGCAACACCTTCACTACAGCGAGCCTTTGTCGCGCGAACGACGCCAGCTCATTGGGGCCTATTGTTCCCACGAGTACTCCATCGAGGCTGCCGCATTGTGCAATCCATCCATTGTCCCGGCACCGGATCAATCCGGCCTTCCAAAAGGATCCTCCCGCTTCATCATGAGCCTACGGGCAGTTGGCGAGGGACACATCTCTTCGATTGAGTTTCGTTCGGGTGTGATCGAACAAGACAGCGAAATCACTTTTGACTCGATGAGTCCCTTTGCCTTTACGGGAAGACGCTTTCCCAACCCCTCGTACCATAAAGAAGTCTTCGAATCGAAGCTGCGAGAACTCGGCTTTGACAACCCGGTCTCTCAATGGGTACTCGATCGTCTTGCGGACCGGTTTAGCCTGGAAGAGATACTGGTTGTTATCGCCCAGTCCAAAACTCAGGATCTCCCAGTGCCATTGAAGCGGGAGACCATCGAGGTGATCCATTGGTTAGCGACCTCAAACTATGACGTCGTTTTTTCACCCGATTCAGCGATCTCCGAGCGCGTACTCTTTCCCGACAGCCCCACGGAGAGCCACGGGATGGAGGATGCGCGCTTCGTTCGCTTTATCGATGATGACGGTTCCGAGTGCTACTACGCGACCTATACGGCATATGATGGGCACGACATCC
>PIVT01000761.1 GCA_003353845.1 Pseudomonadota bacterium
AATCGGTATGATGGGCGGAGCCTCTAGTGCCAACGCCGCTGATGAGCCGGGGCGCTTCAGCACGCCCGACTGGAAGACGCTCAAGCCGGGTGCGAAGGACAGCGACATGTACACGGAAGAGACGGGGTTTGACGAAAACAATTGTGATGTGACCTGGTGGCCTGGGCGCAACATCTCGGGCGTGACGATCGGCATGGTTCAGTTGCGCGCCAATCTGCCCATGATTCCGGGCAACATGGGGAATTACACCACCTTTGACTTCCCAATGCTTGGGCGCGAGATGAATGTGAACAACGTCATGGACGTCATGGATCCCAAGACGACCCAGAACTTTACCGATGGCATTGTTGAGGCCGCGAAGTGGCTCGAGTTGCAGGGGGTGAGTGCCATCATGGGGGTCTGCGGATTCTTCGGCCACTACCAGAAGGTGGTGCAAGCCCGCATTGACACGCCTTTCTTCTCCTCCAGCCTGATAATGATGCCAATGATTGTGACGGCCTTGCCCCGCAACAAGAAGGTCGGCGTCCTTCCCGCTAATGGACCACTCCTCGAAAGTGGCCAGCCGATGGAAACC
>PIVT01000762.1 GCA_003353845.1 Pseudomonadota bacterium
TGAAGCTTTTAAATCCGCCTCTTCAGCTGTGCTTCGCTCCATTGTGGCAACCTTGCCACATAATTAGTCGCCTTGGATGAATTTCGTCGTTTCTACGATTGGGTGCCTCTACCTTGGGATAATTTGCTAAATCAACCGTTGCGAATCTCGCTGTGTACTCGGAATTGGCTGCCGGTGTTCGTAATGTTGCGCGACTCCAATGGCTGCGTATTTATGAGTTTGCGCTCTCAGGGTTCATGCTCTTAGCGCACTGAGTGGTCTTCGTCGAGCTATCCTAGCCCTTGTGTGATCTTGATTGGCCAATTCGGCTGTGACATAAACGCCTACGCGCTCAGATTGCACGGCGGATCTTCGGATCTTACTGTTCCGGCTGGCCTTGGCGAGTCTTCGCTGTGGTTGCGCTTGAGCTTTGCCTCACTCTTCACCCATACCCTTTGCGGCGGAAGCGCTGGGCAAGATTTCTGCGGGAATGGCGTCGGGTTCTTCTCCACCTACATCATCTTTGTCAACAACTTCAGTGCCGCCTCCTGCACCGTCTTCACCGCTCGCCTGGCGAAGCCGGCGCGAAGTTG
>PIVT01000764.1 GCA_003353845.1 Pseudomonadota bacterium
CAAATAATTGAATCAGAGTTTTGAGCTTAAATGTAATAGCCCGAGTATGCGGAGAAGTCTAGGGACAAATTGGAGTCAAAATAAACTGAGCTCAAAAAGAAACTTATAATTTTTTACAACTTGTGAATCACAAGGTCATATCTTAAAATACTGTCAATCAAAATGAACCAAAATTACACACAGGATTACCTTAATACTCTACTCAAAACACATGTCAGTAACCAAGCAGTTGTCCAACTGACACAACAGCAAAATGCACTGTCATGGGACAGCTTCCTGGACTTCCTCCACTTTCACAGCCCAACATTTGGCACCCAGCACAAAAAATCTGTGAGAATGCACACAAGATCCTTGCACAGATGATAAAACGGTGCTGCTTTCTGCTTTTCATACACTTTTTTCATGAAACAGGGCTGGGCTGTGAATGTGGTCCAGGAAGCTGTTCCATGTCAGTGCATTTTGCTGTTGTGTCAGTTGGATAACTGCGTGGTTACTGACATGTGTTAAGAGTAGAGTATTGAAGTAAACCTGTGTGTAATTTTGGTAGAATTTGATAGACAGGATTTCAAG
>PIVT01000100.1 GCA_003353845.1 Pseudomonadota bacterium
GTCGAGATGTCGGTGGAGTTGATTCAACCCATCGCGATGGACAAGGAACTTCGCTTCGCCATCCGTGAGGGTGGTCGCACAGTAGGTGCGGGCGTCGTGGCCAGCATCATCGAGTAAGATTGAATCACACGAGCAGAGCGATGGTTCGCCACTGTTTTGCAATGAGTGTCTTCGAGTCGAGTGCCCAATGGCCCTCGGCTCGTGGCGCCTGTTGAAGATGTTAAAGACTGAACAAGGTCAAAAAGTTAGCAAAGGCGTGTAGCACAGTTGGTAGTGCATCGGACTCCAAATCCGAAGGTCGGGGGTTCGAGCCCCTCCGCGCCTGCCAGGCTTCGATCGAGTTGCGAGTTGTGCGAGTTGTGCGAGTTGTGCGAGTTGAGAGTCCGTTAGAAAGAGTAGAAAGAATTGCTAGTTGTGTGGGTTGAAGAAGATAGGCGAAAAGCCAGAGGCGAAAGGGGTCGGTCGTGCAGTTGAATCCAGCAGTATTGTTCAGCGATACACGACAGTTTCTCTCTGGCGTCAAGTCTGAGTTTGAAAAGGTGACCTGGCCCTCGAGGCAAGAGTATGTGGGTGGAACCATCGGTGTGTTAATCGTGGTTGCCTTCTTTGCTGTTGTTTTGGGTGTCATTGATTTTGGTCTCATGTATGCGGTTAAACAGTTAATTCCGTAATCGCAGAAAGCGAGACGGGGAATTCAATGGCAAAGCAGTGGTACATCGTTCATACCTACTCGGGTTACGAGGCTAAAGCGAAGCAGTCGCTACTCGAACGCGCGCAGTTAGCGGGCAAGGAAGAACTATTCGATGAGATCCTCATTCCGGAGGAGACTGTCGTAGAAGTAGTAAAGGGAAAGAAGCGCACGTCCAAGCGCAAGTTCTTCCCTGGTTACATTGTCGTTCGCATGGAACTGAACGAAGAGACATGGCACGTCGTTAAGGATACGCCAAAGATTACTGGTTTTGTGGCCGGTGCTGGTGCTGACGACAAGCCGACTCCGATTTCAGACGAAGAAGTCGAGCGCATGACGCAGCGCATGAAGGAAGGCGTTGCAAAGCCGAAGCCGAAGATTGAGTTTGAGGAGGGTGAGTCGGTACGCGTAGTCAGCGGACCCTTTGCCAACTTCTCGGGCGTGATCGATACCGTCCGACCGGAGAAAGAAAAGATTCGGGTCATGGTGCAGGTGTTTGGTCGTGCTACTCCGGTGGAGCTTGAATATATGCAGGTAGAGAAGGCGTAAATCCGCTCTTCATCGATCTGTCAGGTAAGGAGAATTTCGCTGTGGCGAAGAAAGTAGTTGGAATCATAAAGCTGCAATGCCCGGCTGGTAAAGCCAACCCGGCACCGCCGGTAGGGCCTGCACTCGGTCAGCACGGTGTGAATATCATGGAGTTCTGCAAGGCGTATAACGCCCGTACGCAGGATCAAGCTGGAATGATTGTTCCCGTGGTGATCACTGTGTACGCGGATCGCTCCTTTACGTTTGAACTGAAGTCGCCTCCGGCTGCGGTGCTCCTCAAGAAAGCGGCGAAAATCGCCAAAGGTTCAGGCGAGCCCAATCGCACGAAGGTGGGTAGCGTGACGCGTGATCAACTTGTCGAGATTGCAGAGATGAAGAAAGCGGATCTCAATGCACGGGACGTTGATCAGGCCATCAAAATCATCGCAGGCACGGCTCGATCCATGGGCTTGACGGTGGAGGGTTAATCATGGCGAAGAAAGGCAAGCGTTACAGCAAGGGACTTGAATCCATTGATAGAGATAAGTCCTACGACCTGGCCGAGGCTTTAGGCGCGTTGTTGGGGTTGCCCAAGGCGGGCTTTGACGAGACTGTTGAACTGTGTGTGAATCTGGGCGTGGATCCCAAGCATGCTGATCAAATGGTACGCGGTGCCATCGTGCTGCCGAACGGAACGGGTAAGACTTCGAGAATTCTCGTTTTTGCCAAGGGTGAAAAAGAGAAAGAGGCACAGGCCGCTGGCGCTGATTTCGTGGGTGGCGACGACTTGGCTGCCAAAATTCGCGACGAAGGCTGGCTCGACTTTGACCGTGTTATCGCGACGCCGGATATGATGGGTGTAGTTGGTCGATTGGGTAAGGTGTTGGGCCCTCGCGGTCTCATGCCCAACCCGAAACTCGGGACCGTAACCATGGATGTGGGCCGCGCCGTAGCGGAACAGAAATCCGGTAAGGTCGAGTATCGCGTCGAAAAGAACGGTGTCATCCACGTTCCCATTGGCAAGACTTCGTTTACTGGCGATCAGTTGTTGGGCAATGCCGTGGCACTGATCGAGGCCCTGGTAAAAGCCAAGCCGGCTGCATCCAAGGGTACTTATATGAAGAAAATCACTGTGACGACGACTATGGGTCCGGGCTTGAGGGTTGATCCCAGCACGGTTCCCGATGCGCCGTCCGTTGCGGCCTAGAAACATTTAGGCGAGAAGCAAGAGGGTAGCCGTGTTATCACGAGCGGATAAAGAGACAAGAGTGGATGCCATACGCGAAGACTTCGCGCGGGCAACAAGCGTCTTTGTGACAGAGTTTTCTGGAGTGACGGTTCAGGATTTTGAATCCCTTCGAGCAAAATTGCACGAAGCTGGTCCCGAGGATTATTCCTATCACATCGCCAAAAACACCATGCTGCGGCTAGCCGCAGTAGGGTCGGACGTTGAGCAGGTAAAGGATACTTTCAAGGGCCCCACGGCCATTGCTGTGTCCTACGCCGATCCCGTCAGCTTGGCGAAGATGTTGGTAGATTTCGAAAAGGCACACGAAGGCTTCAACTTGAAGGCCGGTGTGCTAGACGGCAAAGCACTTTCTGAGGGCGAGATTAAAACCCTGGCTACCTTGCCTAGCTTGGACGAGCTTCGTGCCAAGTTGGTGGGCTTGATTCAAGCTCCGGCAACCAAGATCGCACGGCTGCTACAAGAGCCAGGATCACAACTTGCGCGCGTGGTGGATGCCCGCGCGAAGCAGTCCGAGTAATCGGGCGAGAACAATAATTTTCGACGGGGTGACCCGTTGCAATCATCCCGGCGGAACTTTTGGTCGGGCGCAAATGAAAGAGGATGGACATGGCCGATCTCAACGTAATTGTAGACACGCTCTCCGAGCTTACCGTTATGGAAGCTGCTGAGCTTTCCACGCTTCTTGAAGAGAAGTGGGGCGTTTCGGCTTCCGCAGCTGTTGCTGTCGCTGCTGGCCCTGCTGCCGCGGCTGAAGCGGCTGAAGAGAAGACTGAGTTTGACGTCATTCTCCTCTCTTCAGGTGACAAGAAAATCCAGGTGATCAAGGCAGTTCGCGCCATCACGGGCCTCGGTTTGAAAGAAGCCAAGGAACTCGTTGAAGGTGTGCCCAAACCACTTAAGGAAGGCGCCAGCAAAGACGAGGCACAAAAGCTTAAAGAGCAGATCGAAGAAGCTGGCGGTCAGGTCGACCTTAAATAGGTGGCCTTACTTAAGCTTTGCTGCTCACCGTGGTGATGCATTCGCTTGGGGGTCCCAGGACCCCGCAGGCGAGCGCTCGTCTTTTTTCTTTCGACCGTTTAGAGCCGGAGGCAAGTCGAAAACGTGACAACGATCTCTCTGTTTGAAAATGCTCCCAGGGTGCGAAAAGATTTCTCCAAGATTCCTTCCGTACTCGGGATCGCCAACCTGATCGATATTCAGAAGCGCTCGTTTGAGAACTTCTTGCAGCTCGATAAGGAACCCGAGGCTCGGGAAAGCCTTGGCTTACAGGCGGTCTTTACTTCGATCTTCCCCATCAAGGACTTCAACGAAACGGCGTCCTTGGAATACGTGGGTTACACCCTCGAAGCACCGAAGTACGACGTGCAAGAGTGCCTGCAACGGGGCATGACCTACGCTGCGCCGCTCAAGGTGACGATTCGCCTGGTGGCCTGGGAAGATTCCGAAGGCTCCAACGCTATTCGCGACGTGAAAGAGCAAGAGGTCTACTTCGGCGAAATTCCCATCATGACGGCTACGGGTACCTTTATCATTAATGGTACCGAGCGCGTGATCGTGTCTCAGCTCCACCGCTCGCCGGGTATTTTCTTCGACGCCAATGTTGCCACCTTGGCGACGGCTTCTGGAAAGATGATTTATTCCTGCCGCATCATTCCCTATCGCGGCTCCTGGCTCGATTTCGAATACGATCACAAGGACTTGCTCTTTGCTCGTATTGATCGCCGGCGGAAATTGCCTGCCACCGTCTTGCTCAAGGCCCTGGGGTACAGCCCTGAGGAATTGTTGGCTTCCTTCTATAAGCCAGAGTATGTGCGCATTGAGGGCAAAAAGATCTGGAAGAAGGTCGACCCCGAATTGCTCGTCGGACAGCGCTGCACGCGCGACGTGAAAGACGAAAAAGCCGGCAAGGTCTTGGCCCGCAAAGGTAAGAAGTTTACGGGTGCCGTGGTGCGCCGCATGGGTGAAGCGGGAATTGACTGGATTCAGGTCGGCCTGAACGACTTGATCCGCGAGGATGCCGTAAAACGTGTGGTTCCCGAGGACCTGGTCGATGAGAGCACGGGCGAGGTCATCATTGAATGCAATGAGTCCATCACCGAAGAGCATCTCGAAGAGCTGAAGAGCCGAGAGATTCTCGAATTCCCACTCCTCTTCTTGGACCCACTGCTCACAGGGACCTCGCTGCGCGACACCTTATTGGCCGATTCCGTTTTGACACGGGACGAGGCCATTTTGGAAATTTATCGCCGATTGCGACCGGGCGATCCTCCGACCCTGGAAACGGCTACCAAGGTCTTCAATAACCTCTTCTTTAATGGTGAGCGTTATGACCTGTCTCGCGTTGGGCGAATCAAGCTGAATCACAAGCTCGCTTTCGATGCGGGTCAGGTGGTGAAGTACTACCCAACTGGAGTTGACGGTGCCGAAGAGGAATTGGCCTTGGCTGACATGCCAACGCTGCGCCGCGAGGACATCCTCGAAGCGGTTCGTTACTTGGTGGATCTGAAGACGGGCATCGACGCCGATAAGCGTACTGACGATATTGACCACTTGGGAAATCGCCGCGTACGCGTGGTGGGTGAGCTACTAGAGAATCAGTACCGCATTGGTTTGGTGCGCATGGAACGTGCCATCAAAGAGCGTATGAGCCTTCAAGAAATTGAAACCCTCATGCCGCACGACCTGATCAACTCCAAGCCCGTTACGGCGGTTGTGAAAGAGTTCTTCGGTTCCAGTCAGCTGTCTCAGTTCATGGATCAAACCAATCCTCTTTCCACCGTGACGCATAAGCGCCGCCTTTCAGCCCTCGGGCCAGGTGGTCTGACGCGTGAGCGCGCTGGCTTTGAGGTGCGCGACGTACATCCCACGCACTACGGTCGCGTTTGCCCCATTGAAACGCCTGAAGGCCCCAATATTGGTCTGATCTCCTCCCTTTCGACCTTTGCCCGCGTCAATGACTTTGGTTTCATTGAGACACCCTACCGTGTCGTGACGGATTCCAAGGTCACCGACAAGGTGCGTTTCCTTTCAGCATTAGAGGAAGAACGCCTTTCCATTGCCCAGGTCAATGCGCCTTTGAATGAGGACAATAAGTTCGTCAACGACACCGTTTCCGTGCGTAAGTTCGGCGATTTTAAAATGGTGCCGCCCGGCGAAGTGGAGATGATGGACGTTTCGCCGAAGCAATTGGTTTCGGTGGCTGCATCCTTGATCCCCTTCTTGGAAAACGATGACGCCAACCGTGCGCTCATGGGCTCCAATATGATGAGGCAGGCCGTTCCCCTGTTGCGCCCACAAGCGCCTCTGGTGGGAACCGGTATGGAATCCAACGTGGCACGCGACTCTGGTGTCACCGTGGTGGCCAAGCGCGATGGAACGGTGGTCGATGTAGATGCTTCGCGCATCGTGATCAAGCCCGACGATGATCCCATTGCTGGCGCCAATATCGACATCGTGAATCTGGTGAAGTACCAGCGCTCGAACCAGAACACCTGTATTACGCAGCGTCCTATTGTGAAGCCTGGAGACCATGTGAAGCAGGGTCAAGTGGTGGCCGATGGTGCGGCGACGCATCGTGGTGAGTTGGCCTTGGGTGCAAACCTCACCGTCGCCTTCATGCCTTGGAATGGGTACAACTTCGAAGATTCGATTCTGATTTCTGAGCGCGTGGTGAAAGAGGACATCTATACCTCCATCCACATTGAAGAGTTTGAGACCGTCGCTCGCGACACGAAACTCGGCAAAGAAGAGATCACGCGTGATATCCCCAACGTCGGCGAAGAGGCCCTCAAGGATCTCGACGAGGCGGGTATTATCCGCATCGGTGCCGAAGTGAATGCCGGTGACATTCTGGTTGGCAAGGTGACGCCCAAGGGCGAGACCCAGCTCTCTCCCGAAGAACGTCTGCTGCGCGCCATCTTTGGCGAGAAGGCCGGCGATGTCCGCGACACTTCACTGCGCGTGCCTACCGGTGTGTCGGGTACGGTGATTGGCGCTCAGGTCTTTGGTCGTCGCGGTGTGGAGAAAGACGAGCGTGCGTTGTCCTTGGAAGAGGAAGAGATCACGCACATCCGCAAGGATCAAGAGGATGAGATTCGTATCGTCCGCGAGAACGCGCTTGACGCGGTTCGTTCTTCCCTCAGCGGTCAAACCGCAGCCAATCGCGTCGGTGATGAGCGCAAGGACATCACTTGGGTCGAAGCGGGTCAGAAACTGACGGACGAGGTTTTGAATGAAGTACCCGCTCGTCGCCTCAAAGACATTCAGATCGAAAATGACAAGGCACAGGCCGAAGTTGATCGAGCCTTTGGTTTACTAGACGGCAAGATCGAAGTCATTACCACGGTCTTCGATGAGAAGGTCACGCGAATCAAGAAGGGTGACGAGTTGCCTCCGGGTGTTTTCAAGATGGTCAAGATCTACCTGGCCATTAAGAGGAAGCTTTCGGTGGGTGACAAGATGGCCGGTCGCCACGGCAACAAGGGTGTGGTTTCGAAGATCTGTCCCGAAGAGGATCTTCCGTACTTGCCCGACGGAACGCCGGTGGACATCGTGCTCAACCCCCTCGGCGTACCTTCGCGTATGAATATCGGTCAGATTCTCGAAGTGCATTTGGGCTGGGCTGCGAAGGGCCTTGGCGCTCAGGTCGATGTGCTACTCGAAGAGAAAGCCGGACCCGATGTGTTGCGCGGGAAGCTTAAAGATGTGTACGTAGAGCCCGAAATTCACAGGCTCATCGATGGTGCTTCGGACGATGCCATTTTCTCATTAGCCCAAGATGTTCGGCACGGCGTCCACATGGCCACGCCCGTCTTCGACGGTTGTAAGGAAGATGAAATTCGTACCCAGCTGGAGTTGGCGGGATCGAATCGTCGAGGTCAGACTATCTTGTTTGATGGTCGCACCGGTGAGCCCTTTGATCGCGATGTCACCGTTGGTGTCATGTACGTGTTGAAGCTCGACCACTTGGTGGACGACAAGATCCACGCTCGCAGCATTGGCCCCTACAGCTTGGTTACCCAGCAGCCGCTGGGTGGTAAGGCTCAGTTTGGTGGTCAGCGCTTGGGTGAGATGGAGGTCTGGGCCCTCGAGGCTTATGGCGCCGCTTTCGCACTGCAGGAATTCCTCACTGTGAAGTCTGACGATGTCGCAGGTCGAACGAGAATCTATGAGTCCATTGTGAAGGGCGAATGTGCCCTGGAGCCGGGTTTACCGGAGAGTTTCAATGTGCTCGTCAAGGAACTTCAAGCACTCGGTCTCGACATCGAACTGCTCGAAGAATCGAACTAAAGGGGGCTCTAAGACATGCGTGAGCTTTACAACCTTTTCGAAAAACCCAAGGATCCACTTTCCTTCTCGGCGCTGCGCATTTCGTTGGCGTCGCCTGAGAAGATCAAGGAGTGGTCCTTTGGTGAAGTGAAAAAGCCTGAGACCATTAATTACCGTACGTTCAAGCCCGAGCGAGATGGCTTGTTCTGCGCCAAGATTTTTGGTCCCGTAAAGGATTACGAGTGCAATTGCGGAAAGTACAAGCGCATGAAGCACCGTGGCGTCGTTTGCGAAAAGTGCGGCGTTGAAGTCATTCAATCCAAGGTGCGCCGCGAGCGCATGGGGCATATCACGCTGGCCACCCCCGTGGCTCATATCTGGTTCTTGAAGTCCTTGCCTTCGCGGATTGGAAATATCTTGGAGTTGACGCTGCGCGAGTTGGAGCGTGTACTTTACTTCGAGTCCTACACCGTCATCGATCCCAAGGAAACGGGCCTGCAGTTTGGCCAGATGTTGACTGAGGAAGAACTCACCGAAGCCAAAGAGACCTACGGTCGCACGGCTTTTGAGTACGGCATTGGTGCGGAAGCCATTCGCATGATGTTGGCTGAACTCGATGTCGAGGGCGAATGCGTTCGCTTGCGCCAGGAGATGCGTGAAGCCACCAGTGAAGCCAAGCGCAAGCGCTGCGCCAAGCGCCTCAAGGTGCTCGACGCTTTCCGTGATTCGGGCAACTTCCCTGAGCACATGATCCTCACCATCGTGCCCGTCATACCACCGGATTTGCGTCCCTTGGTGCCCTTGGACGGTGGCCGCTTTGCGACCAGCGATTTGAACGATCTCTACCGCCGTGTCATCAACCGCAATAACCGCTTGCGACGCTTGCAGGAACTGAACGCACCGGATGTCATCATTCGCAACGAAAAGCGTATGTTGCAGGAAGCGGTGGATGCCCTCTTCGACAACGGTCGACGTGGTAAGGTGATCACCGGTCCTTCCAAGCGACCGCTGAAGTCCTTGTCCGACATGCTCAAGGGTAAGTCGGGTCGTTTCCGCCAGAATCTATTGGGTAAGCGCGTAGATTATTCGGGCCGCTCCGTCATCGTTGTGGGTCCGGAGTTGCGCCTGCACCAGTGCGGCCTACCCAACAAGATGGCTTTGGAACTCTTCAAGCCCTTCATCTACTCCAAGCTGGAGCAAAAGGGCTTTGTCACCACCATCAAGGCCGCCAAGAAATTGGTGGAGAAGGAACGCCCCGAGGTTTGGGACATTCTGGCCGAGGTGATTAAAGAGCACCCTGTCATGTTGAACCGCGCACCGACCTTGCATCGCCTGGGTGTGCAGGCCTTTGAGCCTGTGCTGATCAACGGTAAGGCCATTCAGTTGCACCCCTTGGTGTGTGCGGCCTTTAACGCGGACTTTGACGGCGACCAGATGGCTGTTCATGTGCCTCTTTCTGTCGAAGCGCAGATTGAAGCTCGTGTGCTGATGATGTCGACCAACAACATCTTGAGTCCCGCAACGGGTAAACCCGTCATCGGGCCTACACAGGATATCGTGTTGGGGATGTACTACCTCACCCGTGAGCGTCCCGGTGCTCGCGGAGAAGGCGCCATGTTCTCCAACCCTTACGAGATTCGCTTCGCCTATGACTCGGGTGAGATTGAATTGCACGCCATTGTGCAAGTTCGCTTGGAAAATGGCGAGTTGGTGAAGACCACTCCCGGCCGCATGATGTTGTACGACATTGTTCCCGATGGCATCCCTTTCTCCGGTTACAACAAGGTCATGGACAAGAAGTCCTTGAACGAATTGATTGACTCGGCCTATCGAATCATGGGCAGCAAGGCCACGGTGTTGTTGGCTGACCGCGTGCGAACCTTGGGATACACCTTTGCGACCAAGGCGGGTGCTTCGGTTTGTCTCTCC
>PIVT01000765.1 GCA_003353845.1 Pseudomonadota bacterium
ACAAATTTCCATCATTTGGGCCCAAGTCCAGCAGTCACTGAGATGTCTCACTTTTTGTACTCTGGTCCCCACAGGCGCGCGCAACCTCGTTGTAGAGTCTCATGGAGCATGTCAAGACCTCCTCGATCACTAATGATGGGGCGAGAAAGTCTAAGGTCCGTGCACGGCGAGAAACATATCTTGGAGATGTTCAAAGATTCGTCCCCGCAAGGTGTGAATGCAGAGTGTGGCGTTAATCGTGCTGCGGGTGCTGGTGGCCAAATCGGGCATTTCTCGCTTGATTTCGCAGTGATGATGCATCTATGTTGTGGACCCGCAAGAGCCACCGCTGCAAGGTCATCAAAATCCCCCCCTCTCGTTGCCAGATTCGACCTGCGGCGTGGTGTGCACCTCATTTAACGCCGCCGCGTGCACCACCACCGGAGCCGAGCTGCGGTCGACCAATGTACGGCTACGACCGATGATTGCGTGTATGTTTCATTCGATTATACCCGTGGGTGCATTCGCGGGCGCTTTTGGTTCGTCCACTGGCGCGTTCGGCGGGCGAAAATGTGGCCTTTTTTGCAA
>PIVT01000766.1 GCA_003353845.1 Pseudomonadota bacterium
TAGGTGCTGTCTCGGCTCCACCCATGGGCGCCGGGAGCGGCTCTTCGCCACCATCGGAATCGCCACTTGAATCGTTATACACGTAGTATATCCCGCTCGCCGTCACTGTCGACGATTTCCTTCTTTGAGCGGGGAGCAGCGTCTGGTTCCCAGGCGTCATACTACCATGATGTAGGTAGGTGTCAGAAACACATTGCACCGGGCGGACGAGACCAAAGGCGATGTAGATGGAATCTGCTCCGTAACCCTCTTCCGGGGTCGAGCGATAAATGCGCAGGCCGGATTGAGCATCGATGATGTTGCCGGTCGCCGCCACCCTCTTTTTGCCCTTCAACCAGGTTCCCAACGACTGCAAGGCGGATTCTGCGGTGTCGAGGCCAATGACATCGTGGAAGCGCCAAATAAGCTGGTCAATTTTTGACATTGACCTGGCTTTGATGAGCAGCCATTTTTGGAAGCCTGCGGCCTCTGGCGTGGTAAAATGGTCGATAATGACCTTTTGCTCCAACGTCATGTTGTGCTTCCAAGGGGGGCAAAATCGAACTCCCTGGTTTCTGAAGAGGTATT
>PIVT01000767.1 GCA_003353845.1 Pseudomonadota bacterium
CTGTTCAATGGCAAAATGACAGTCGCTGAGTTGCAGCAAATCGGCATGATTCTTCCGAATGCTCAGATTGGCACACTAGGTCGTGCATACATGATTGAAGCCATTCGCCGTGAAACCAGTGCTTACCCAAGCCGCAATGAGTTGCTTCAGATTGTGCGCGAAGAAACCAGCCAGTCAGTAGTTGGTAAAGTTGCCGGCCTGTTGATGGTTGATGAAGATCGCGTAGGTGTCCTTGAATCAATCGGCAACATAATTGGTGATGGCACAGTAGGAACACAGGCTCGTGTGAACGCTATGCAAGTGTTGCTGGGCATTTCGGAAGCCACGATTGATCTCAAGGAATGAGTGCGTATGGCGACTCCAAAACTCCAACAGATCTTTTTGCGAATTCAACACTTGCTCGCTAGTGTTGCCTTGCAATGCTTCCCACTGTTGCTTTGCACTACTCTCTAGCACCACCAATTCAGCTAAGGTCTTATCTTGCGTTGCTTTAGCGTCTTGCGCAGATTTGATGATCGTTTGCTGTGCATCAACCGCACACAAAGCTTGCTTCGCTGAGTTTAGT
>PIVT01000768.1 GCA_003353845.1 Pseudomonadota bacterium
ATAATACGCCTCGGATTTTAGTTATCAATGTAATCCTCTCTTAGGCGTTGTTTTGTCTATACTTTTATTAAGAAACTGCCTTTTATTGGCCGGATTTTATTACGTAGTTTGTTACTTCATTGATTTTTTATGATATTGTTCTCCGTTTTCTTGATTTATATTAATTTTTTGATTTTATATGAAATTTTGGCCGTTTTTTGAGTATTTTATTAACATAAAATTGCATTTATTGGCCGGATTTGGAGGAAAAAGCCGCCGTTCTTTGGCCCTCAATCCTTTAGTCGGGCAAGCACGGCGTTTTTTTAGTTTTATTGGCCGGATTTTATTACGTGGTTGATTACTAATTGATTTTTTATGGAATTTTTCATTTATTTAGTTAGTTTATAGTCTACTTACATCCGCTATTTTACATCTGCTGATTTTACCTCGGTTCTACTATCTTTTGGGTTTCTTGAATAAAAGTGGTCGTATAATACGCCTCGGATTTTAATTATCAATGTAATCCTCTCTTAGGCGTTGTTTTGACTATACTTTTATTAAGAAACTGCATTTTATTGGCCGGAT
>PIVT01000769.1 GCA_003353845.1 Pseudomonadota bacterium
GCGCCGTTCTTTTCATATGCGGCGGCACCCCAACACTTCCCTTCGTGGACACGGCTGCCTTCACGGCAGACGCTCGGATCGCTTGAATCCGACACTGAGTATTCTGCTTTCGACCGTCTCGCCAACGCCAGGCCGTCTCAATCAGCACGGCGCTCGGCCCAACCCGCCTCACTCCCTGGCTCCTCTTCCCCCTCTTCGGCCGTGCCTTCCACTTCGGCGGCGTTCTCGATCTGAACCTCTCAGCGTCCTCCGCGCCCTCTGCGGTCAATCCCGTCAGTGCAGCCACCGACACCCCCCACCAGCCAACTTCTTCCGCCACTGTTCAATTCTTGACTTGAAACCAACCACCAAATCAGTAGAATCAGACTATATATACGCATGTACATACGTAGAAGCACCCCCCGGCCATTCACCCAATCTCCACAGTCTGGAAAAACTCAAATCTGTTGACCAAAAACTGCCCCAACTTCAATCACCACTTCGCCGGTCACGTTCACAAGAATGCGCACCACAGTCGCTTGTAAGCCTTTTCTCAAGAAAAACGCGCAAAAAGCCACGCAG
>PIVT01000770.1 GCA_003353845.1 Pseudomonadota bacterium
TAGTACCGTTCATATGATTTCTCAAACGCATTCAACATCAGGCGCATCGCCACCTCTCAAAGACACATCTAACGACGGCAAACGGCGCTTTATCCCCTTTGTTTTGCCGTCTACGGGGCCCCTTGGTCCAAGAGCAGCGACGTTTTTTGGGGAATTATGCAAGGAAGCACGAAAACGGGGTCACGACTTCACAGCTATGGGCCCGACAAACGCAGACCCAGCAGTAGTCACGAGCTTGCGAGCGGACGCATCATGGGCCAACCGCAACTTCCCCTCATGGGCCAAACAAACCATTTCGCTTGCAGTGTGCACCTCAAAGGCGCTGGCGGTTGACCGGCTCCTCCGGAACGACAAACTCACGAATCTTACACAACGAGGAATCGGCGTCTCTCAGCGCCCTCCAGGCGCCGTCGGTTACAGTACCAACTTCCAGCTCAGACTGAAAATCCTTCAAGAACACAGCAGCAGCGTACCACCTACCGAGTACCACAGCGCATTATACAACGACCGGAAGGACAGTTGAAACAAGAAACGGATAGGTTGTACCACTACCATACCTA
>PIVT01000771.1 GCA_003353845.1 Pseudomonadota bacterium
TACGCAACCCCGTTACGTCTCAAGCCATTACTAACGACCCTCCGCGTTGTTTTATCCCGTGTTTGCTCCTGTTGATTCTCGGCGGAGCTGCGCAACCACTATGCCTTTCGCTGGCGATGAGCGCGGGACGCGCTTCGCGCCCGCATGGAGAGGAGCTCGGCACAGGGCCCCATGGCGCGGCCGCTAGGCTGGCACTTTGGCACGTGCTCCACGGGTCACAATATCATTCCACCGATGACCTGACGAAGCTTGACAGGCTTGACAATCAACGGGTCACAATCTCGTTCGACGTGTCCGTGACCTGACTGGGCTTGACAACCGACAGAATCGAGACAAAATCACGAAATTCGACCTCGGCTACGGAAATGCGCAAAGCGGAGGGGCACAGGAGGAGCGGGCACCGAGAGATCAAGAAGAGGAGATGGGCACGAGGAAGAACAAAAGAAGCAAAGAGGAAACGTGCGGCCAAAGAGAAAGAACACACCCACACAGACTGACCCACCTCCAGGCATTGGCCGATATCGTAAGTCCTCTTCGCGAGGTCGAGGTTGGCCCAGCA
>PIVT01000239.1 GCA_003353845.1 Pseudomonadota bacterium
CATCACGGCTTGTGAAGACTTCACAGCCGACTGCGCGACCGTTGCGGCTTGCATTACCGCCTGTGAAGTCTGAGGAGCTGTCATTATTCGTCACCCTACAGAGTTCTGTCGAGCCGGATACGTGAACCTACAATATCCGTTGGTGTCCATGATCCGGCAGCGGGGTTGAGGTCGAATGTGTCTTCATAGTAAACCGGCGATAGACCCATTGGTCGGTCAGCTCCTTGGTCAGATACGCCGCCGTCTGTCACGAATGACATTTGCAGCGATGACGCGCCGTTATCTGTCTTGAAGCTGCGACTTACTACCGAAACGCCTCTTACGCCTGTCACTTCTGGTGGCAACGCGCTTACGGTGAACTCTGAATTGGTCGGGATATCCAAGCCGCCCAGCAACGTCGCAGCGGACCATGCGCCGTTGGTCAGTGTCTCAGTCGAAGCCAGTGAGTTACCAGCCGCGCCCGCAGCTCGCGCCGTGGCGAAGACTTGCAGGCCGGTCAGGTCGGTCAGGAAGGCGTCGGTGTTGAGTGCCGTTGCTGTGCCGTAGGTCGTTCCCGCGCCAGCTTCAAGGTTGACCGCAGCCAGGAGGTTGTCGAGGCTTTCTTCTGCGTCAGCGCCGATCAGAACGTTGTACGCAGCGTCAACCAGGGCCGTCTGGAAAGTATAGGTGAAGCTACCCAGCGTGACAGTCTCCGTGTCAAGCGGCTGGTCAGTCAGTGTGAGTGTGCCGGTCGCGGCGACAAGCTCTGCCTCAACGAAATCGTCGTCGTCAGGGTCAAGGCTCTGAATAGTCTGGTAAGCCTCGCTATCAGCCGGAAAGATCACCGCTGCTGAATTTCTCAGTGTACCAACAAAAGCGTTTGTGCTCTCGTCGGGGTTGGATGAGCTGTCGAAGTTGAGAAGCAGCGATGTGTTTGCGTCTGAGGTCAACGCAGCGGTCGGCGTTGCGAAGTTAGCTGTGTAAAGCGCAGCGCCCTTCGTGAGCCTTACAGCGTCAAACCAGCCAGTAACCGCTGACCCGTCTATGATTGGGGTTGAGCCAGTCTCCTCAGAGCCGTTGATAAGCATGAGCGCGGTGCCAGCGAAATAAGTCCGGCTGTCTGTCTGCGTAATGCCGACTTGCTCTACTTGCCCAAGGGTAGGTTCACTGAGGAACATGCGGCTGTCTGTGCCGTCTCTGGAGACAGCGATGTAGTACCAGCGGTTTACGATGGGGACGAAAGCGTAGGAGTGGACCTTGACGACGTCGCCATCAGTTCCGTCCTCACACGTTTCAAAGAATAAGTCGCCGCCGACGCTGGCACCGTTGATGCCGAGACGCCAGGAGCGTTGATCGCCCAGCGCAAGCCACTTGCTGAGAATGCCCCAAGTGTCGTCATCCGGCACAGTCTCGTTGAAGCGCACCGCACATTCAATCGTGAAGTCGCCAGCGCCAAATTCAAACTCAGCGTCATCTGCGTAAGTGATAGCTTTGTCGGTGGTGTCGTCAATGAAGTCCATGACGCCTGTGCCGATATGCTGGATCGCACCTGTGGCCCAGCCTTGGTTAACGCCGTTGGCAATTGGGTTGAGCGTTGCAACGCGGAGGTCGCCTTGAATTGCGTTGTTTGCTGTGCCGGACGTATCTTTAATGATAAGATCATCCTGGTACAGATTACCAGAGCCAGAGCCGAAGTACACCCCGGCACTACGGATTTGCGCAATGGTATTAGCACCAAAGGTAAGGGTGTTGAGGTTCAAGACTTCAACGCCGTCCACGTTACAGACGAAAGTGCCTGCGGCTCCTGCGTCTCTGAAAATCTGGAACTCTACATGCTGCCACGATCCAGCGACGAGGACTGGCCCTGTGGTTACTCCTACAACAGCACTGTTAGGGCCTGTACCAATTCTAAGCTCAATGGTCCCAGTCGTGCCAACAGACACGGTAGCCATAAGTGCGTTGCCGCCAGAAAGAAAGCCGCCTAGGTAAAAGTCCGCGCTGCCGACTGGCAGGCTGTCCATGTAGACGCCCATGCCGACAATCAAATTGTCCGTAGCCGTAGGAAGAACCCTGCGCATGTAGTTGTCGTTACTGCCGGACTGGACCCGGAGACACATTTCGCCGGTTCGAGCGCCTGCGGCGGGCACTGCAAGGTCAACACCGGCACCGACTGAGTCCGCCCAAGCACCAAGCAGCATATTCGCTACCGAAGGGCCGGGTCCGTAGTGGTCAAAACCATCCATCCATTGTAAGGCCATCTAAAAATCTCCTGCTGCTCTTGCTAGTCTGATACGTTCTTCAATGCCGTTAGTAGACACCCGCT
>PIVT01000240.1 GCA_003353845.1 Pseudomonadota bacterium
ACGCGGAGGAGATCAAAGCTGACGCCTACGCGGAAAACGCCACTGCGGCCGTTCGTGCCGCACGCCAGCTCGTGGGAGCCTGAGTCCTGACGGCTGTGGGCTCTCGATATCGGTACACCACGAAACCGCTTCGCTCTTCTCCTCCCTGGTGCCAGAGGCCGGAAAACCGATCCCCAACCAAGAGAATAGAGTGGGGAGAGCGAATTTCAAGTGGATGAATTGAGGCTCCGACCTGAGACACGTCAGGCAGAGTGAACAGCAGGCGAACCCATACGAACCTCTGCGTGTCACCTCAATTTTTTGACTACTCGAAACTAAAAGAGTAATCCGATTTTGGCAGACGAACTCTCCTAAATCCACCCGTCCCAGGTTCGGCGGGTGGCATGCACCCGCTACCGCACCCACCATGGTTTTTCGGGGACTCAGAAGAAATTCTGGGTCCCCGTTTTTGTTTTATGGGGCATTGGTGGGGCATTCCGTGTTGGTTGGCGGGCAGGGCGGAAACGGATAAAGAACCGGCCCGTGGAAAGCGGTCTAAAATTTAGTGATTTTGAGAGAACAAGTAGGATAAGCTTCAAATCAAAATTCGGTAACAATGGTTATGACAATGGCCGGTGGCTGGGTCTCGTGCACGGCACCCAGGTGTTGATGTGAAAAAGGGTTCAAAATGCGAGTGATGGTAACGGGATGTACGGGATTCGTGGGTTTTCACACGGTGATGGCACTGCTTGCCGCGGGGCATGAGGTATGTCTCGGGGTGCGCAATCCGGCCAAGATGCGGCGTGTCTTCGGCCCATTCAAGGTAGAAGGGCTGGATTACGTGATGGGCTCGATCACCGACGAAGCCGCCGTGAGCAAAGCGCTCGACAATTGTGACGCCGTGGTGCACTCAGCCGCCATGGTGAATCTGGACGCGAAACAGGCCGACTTCGTGCGGCGAACGAACGTACGCGGTACCGAACTCGTGGTGGGAGGCGCCGTCGAACGGGGCATCGAATCCATCGTTTACGTTTCGAGCATCACGGCACTCTTTACGCCCGGCCTCGATCGGCTCACCGAAGATTCCCCGCTCGGCACCTCAGACAATGGCTACGGCCAGTCCAAGGTGGAGAGCGAGAAGTACGTGCGTGACCTGCAAGAGAAAGGGGCCTCCATCGCCGTTACTTACCCAACGGCAACTCTCGGCCCTGACGACCCCGGACTCACCGAGCCCAATCGAGGCATCGCCCATTTTCTGAATTTTATGTTTTACGAAACAACCTCCGGAATGCAGCTGGTCGACGTGCGCGACCTCGCCGACATCCAGGTAAAGCTCTTGGAGGGCGGGAAGACCGGGCGCTACATCGTCGGTGGTCATTTTCTGCCGTGGAAGGAGTTGGCCGATCTGATGGAAGAGATTACCGGGGAAAAATTACGACGCGTGCCGATGCCCCGAAGGTTGATGCACATGTGCGGGAGCATTGGCGACACCCTCAAGAAACACGTGTACTCAAATCATCCCATCACGCGCGAAGCGGTTACTTACGCCACCGACTGGGTGGTGGCCGACAACACGCGGGTGGAAGAAGAACTCGGCTTTGAGTTTCGCGACCCACGCATAACGCTCGCCGATACCATCCGCTGGTTGAACGAGGCGGGCCACATCGATTGGAAATGGGTGAAGTCCCTCTCGGGGGAATCGCCCGAGAACCCCTGGATGGACTTGAAAAACCGGACCTGACGCTAGCGCACCCACCATGTTTAAGCGGGGACTCAGAAGAAATTCTGGGTCCCCGTTTTTGTTTAATGGGGCACTGCCAAGTTGACTTTTGAACATCCGCGAATCCTGAGTTTTTTGTGGCCCAATTTCAAGATATGAAGGAACTCCAACATTAATGAGCCTTCTATTGATTGCCCCGAGTTCCGGCTTCGACGATGACCGCGCAGGCCTTGTAGGAGGGCTGCCGCGAGTAGGGGTCGACACTGGGATAGGTTAGTTGATTGACCTCGGGGTAGTGCATGGGAAGGAATACCTGACCCGATTGCACGCTGCCGGTCACGAAGGCGGTCGCCTGCAGCGCGCCGCGGCGAGAGCGGACGCGTACGCGTTGATTGGGTCGGATGCCCAGGTCGCGCGCGTCGCGCGGATGGATCTCCAGGTAGATCTCTTCAGAGCTCAGCTTTTGCAGTGTCGTCGAGTTTTCCGTGCGTGTCTGGGTATGCCATTGGCTAGGGCTGCCTCGGCCGGTGAGCAGGACGGTAGGGAAGTTATCGCATGGAGGTTCGGGCATGGGGCGCGGCTCTTCGAAAGCGAAGCGCGCTC
>PIVT01000772.1 GCA_003353845.1 Pseudomonadota bacterium
TTGTAAGAAAATTTTAATCTATAAACCGCTCAACTAGGTAATCCAGTTATCGAAAACTAAGATTGTGTAAATGATCCTATGGAAAATTAGTTTCATAACGACGCTAATTAATTCATAGAAACTATAAGTAAGCAGATTCCCTATCACGCTATAAAAAAGATGCGAGATACGAGATGCGAAAAGAATCTTTAGATTCGAGTAAGCGGGATACTAAGAGCGTGTTGAGATTGAAGTTAGTGATATGCATATGAAAAAGATGAGGGTATCGGGATGCGAACAGCGGGCTCAGATTGAGTAAGCGAGAAACTAAATAGCAAACACGAACAATAATAAGTCGGTTTTTTCGCTACTCGTTTACTCGCATCCCGTATCTAGTCTCTCATTTTTAATCTTAAATTACGCTTGTTGTGGTTTAGATTCAGACACTTGAGATTGAAATTCTGAAGAAGCGTTTTTACTCGCATCTCGTTTAGCTAACAGAGTCACAAGGATAAGCTGAGCAACAAGAGCGCCCAACACAACCCATGAACTTCCAGTAAAGCCTGCCACTACAAAAC
>PIVT01000241.1 GCA_003353845.1 Pseudomonadota bacterium
ACCTTTGGGTTATGAGCCCAACACGCTAACCACTGCGCCACTCCGCTATGCTGCCGATGGGAAGGGGTCTTCTGAGGATCAAGTGAGCCATCGCTCGGCATGTCGAGAGATGGAGCGTCCATGGCAGTATAGCCGTGAAAAGCAACCGGGTTCCGGCCGGCAAAGCACAAGGGATGACCCTGGCAGGACTCGAACCTGCAATCTTTGGTTCCGAAAACCAACGCCTTATCCATTAGGCCACAGGGCCCCTTGAAAATTTGAAGGAAGCTGGCAAGCCGGCCAGCGACGCGTGAAAACCTGCCCAGTAGTGGGAAGCTGGCGATGGTGAGCTGCAAGACGAGCACGCCTGCCCAACCGAAGCAGTTTGCGACAATGGACACACAGTTGAACCCAGGGCCTCCCGCATGCTAAGCGGGTGTGATACCACTACACCATGTGCCCAGTGAGAAGTCATGCATGACGAGGCTGGCATGAGTGACCGTTGTGGTGCCAAGCAAAGCAGCATGAGGTTGCCACGGTGACACTTGTGGGTTGAAGAAAAAATTGGTTACACTTTTCGATTTGTGCGTGTCATCCTTGCGCAGAGGCCAAGCTAATATTCTTTGTATCGTTCCAATTTTAACGGATGATCCCCAAAGGGAATTCAAACAACGAGATCGAGCAAGATTCCGGCTTCCACGAATTTCAAATAAGTGACCAAGAATAACGATTGGACATTCTAGGCCGGCATAGCGAAAGTCTGAGCAATGAAAACCATGGTCCATCGAAGTGCCGATGAGCAAGGGCTGCTCCGGGAATTGAACCCGGGACCTCTCGCACCCGAAGCGAGAATCATGCCATTAGACCAAGCAGCCAGATGCTTGTCTTCCCTGCACAAGGCACTTGGGGAACAATTCTGCAGCAAAGACGGGAGTGCACATTAGCCGTGGCATCCATGCCCCGGCGGGGATGTTCCGGCATGCTCCCCGAATCTTGGATCCGTGGATCAAGGGGCAGGTGATGCAAGGAGACAAGATGTTAAGACACTTTGCCCGAGTGGTCTAAGGGGGTGGACTCAAGTTCCACTAGCGAAAGCTGCGTGGGTTCAAATCCCACAGGTGTCATCTTTGCGGCATCCTGCCCACAAGCCATTGGCCAGCACGACAGAAGTCAAGCGGTGCATAGTCAAAGACGGGCAACGAGAGTCGAGACAAATCCGGCAACGGAGTCGATAGGCAATCTCGCAACAATGCTAGCATAGCGATGGCAATGTGGGTTGGCAAAAACACCAACCGTGGGGCTCGAACCCACGACCACAAGGTTAAGAGCCTTGCGCTCTACCGACTGAACTAGGCGGGCAATTGAAACGTCAGGAGGAAGCCACTGTGCCAACAAGATTTGCGAGTGGACTGCGGCGAAAGCCGTGGTCAAGGCGAATGTGGATTAGGAGTGGACTGAAGGCAGCCACTGCTTCCCGCCAGGCGGTTCAAGTGCGACTCGGGGTAGCATTCCGTCCTGTCTGAGCCGCCTAGGTTTTCATACTTTGAAAACCTTCCTCCTCAGGCAGAATTTTGAATACGTCTCCGCATGTTCCAACATGTTTATACTTGGCGAGTGCTGGCTAACTGCACAGTCTGATGTGCACTGAAGCCCGCAGAAGCCAGCACGACCATGGAGGATTGCGGGGAGGGCGAGAGACCAGCGGGAACCCAGGCCATGTAGACCGTAGGCGACCGAATGTTTCGCGAGAAGCAGAAGAAGTAGCCCACACCCAAAGCCTCCGATTTAAGAGGCCAGCGAAACTCGCACCCGTCCCGCTTTATGCATCAAGACGCCGGAGAGGAGGAATTGAACCCCTGCATGTCTCCATGCCCCGAGAGTTGAAGTCTCGTCCGAGCACCAGCCCGACTCACCCCGGCCGAGATGGCGTTGAAATGCAGCCGGAGAGGGCTTCAGAAACCGAAACGGATCAGTCAAGCCTCGAATGACCTTGCCGGAGTGAGACCAAACCAATTGTCTGTTGTTGGCAGCTGTCTACTGCCAGCTGCCTCCTTAGCTCAGTTGGTAGAGCATGCGCTTCGTAAGCGTATGGTCGTGGGTTCGATCCCCACAGGGGGCTCAGGTCTACACTATTGCATTGCTGGAAGTGCATGCGACCACAGGGCAAACTCGGTATGATAGAATGCCCAAAGGATTCCCATGAAAGCATGAGCAATCATGGTCCTCAAAGAAAAGTCCGGCCACCCGGAATCGAACCAGGGACCATCCGATAGCTGCAAGTTTCTACAATTAGATGCTCTACCAACTGAGCTATAG
>PIVT01000773.1 GCA_003353845.1 Pseudomonadota bacterium
GTCGCAAGAAATCCCATAAACGCCAATCGCCAGCGCAAGAAGGGTGTCGTGACAGATCTCGACGCCTCCGGTGGCTTCGCCAACGACCTGACACAGACGAACATGCAGGACCTCCTGCAGGGCTTCTTCTTCGCAGACCTCCGCCCCAAGGGCGAGGAGCTTGTGACAGCGGTCGATGTTGACACAACCAACCCAGACGAGTACGAGGTTGCGAGCACAACTGGCTTCCAGGTGAATGACATCATACAGGGACAGAATTTTACCAACGAGGAGAACAACACAGTGAACGTCGTGACAGCGATCGTCTCCGATACCTCTGTTGAGGTTGTGGACGGTGTGCTGGTCGACGAGGTCTCACCTCCTGCCACAGCGCAGATTGTCGTCGTCGGACACGAGGCCGTCTCTGGCGACCTTGATGTCGTCGTGTCAGGCACTCTTCCAGTTATCTTCTCCAACGGCACTCTGGACTTCACCACTCTGGGTCTGATCCCAGGTGAGTGGATCTTCGTCGGTGGAGACGGTGCCAGCGAGGACTTCGTCAACGCCGCGAACAACGG
>PIVT01000101.1 GCA_003353845.1 Pseudomonadota bacterium
GCGGGGGAGTTCCATGTAATCTGTTCAAGCTTCAGAAAACCGATATCAAACCAGCTCGACAGCAACCATTTCAGATCGGACGTCAGGCCCAATAATCTCGGATTCTTGTCGGTGTTCAGAGAAAGCAGGTCTTTTCGCAGATCGACTAAAAACTTAACCCCCTCCGGCAAGGCGTTAAATTGCGTTAGCAAGTGAATCCGAGGAGCATCCAACTTTCTCCGTAGCTCGCGACGTAGTTTCGGTAGAAGTTTGGAATCCTCACATTCGGTATACGCGCGGATCGACACTTTGATGTCGTCTTCATCCACACAGAAGTTCGTTGCCAAGAGCGTCAAGAATCGCTTTCGTCCGGTGCTACTCAACGACATATAACTGTGCCCGATTCGAGCCGCCAAGGCCCGCGCCGAGACTTCACCCGCAGGTGCCTCTAAGCAGCGATTGATGAGATCGTGCAATCGACCCAAATCTTCATTGGATAAATCCGGATCGAAGTTGATGACCTGATCACCCCCACGAACCGTTCGGCTCACTTCCGACCATGTATGACGCAACTGCTTAAGGGTGCGGTCCAAGAAATCAGCACGTTTGGTCTTCTGATCACTCATCGAGTTACTCTTTGCGCGTTCTTGAGAACGGTCGAAGAAAGGATTGGCCATAGGTCTCTTACTCAATATCCGGGTGATTATTGATCAGGGATAGTAGCAGCATTACGCTTCGGGCGGGATCGGCTAGACCTGAAAAGACCCGGCAGAAGAGAGAATGAAGTGGAAATGGAGTGGAAAGCAAGAAACGAAGCAAGGGCAGTGACTTTACCCTCGATCAGGCATCATGCGGATGCTGAACAAGTACCTTAATAGACTGGGGCGAACGGGCCTGGACAAAAGCCTCTTGAATCTGCGTTGCCGGGAAACGGCTCGTGATCAAGACTTTACCGATCCCTGCCAACACAGGGTCGGTGCTGAGAAGTTTGAGCGCCTGAGAAAAATCACCGCAACGCGAACTGCTCAACCGCAATCCGCGCACACTTAAGGCTTCGACCATCGTTCCTTCCGCAGTCACAGGGGGTCGCAACCAGAACTCTCCGCGAGGTCGCACCAAGGCCAGCTGGTCTTCGCTAGCAGGCCGCAACGCTTCATCGATTTGACTCAGGCGATCCACAACGGCAACGTCGGCGCGGGGAAGTTGTCCCGGTGCAGCACATTGTTCATAATATTTCCTAGCTGTAAGCGCGTCGGTTTCACAGTGCACATCAGCCTGCTCACACAACCACTCCGGTGGATCGGCATGCGACATCCACGCAATTTTCAACAAGCCCCTCCCCTCTTCTTTCCATGCCCCGATGAATTGTCGAGCACACCTCTCGTTAAAGCCCTCAAGGCTGAGCTCATCGACAACCAATTCGGTCAGGCGAGATAAGCCGAGCGCTTCTTGCCCGTGGGTTGATTTCAGATGAACTTCGCGGCGTGCCAAGCGAAGTGCCAATTCCAAACCGCTGGGACTGCCCGTCGTGTCGACAATCACATCAGCCAGCCCACTCGGCAATTCATTCCCCTCCTGCACAACGCGCATGCCGCGGTCAGCGCCCAACTCTTCGGCCATCGCCAATAGAGAGTCATGACGAGACAAGGCCAGGATCTCAAAATCGATGCCACTCGCGCGCCTCCACCCCGCCAAGGCCGCAACCACCAGCAATCCTAAACGACGCGGACCGAGAACAGCGACCGTCTCACCCGCACGTGGCTTTATCCGAGTCGCTGCATTCACTGCGGCAGCGAAGGGTTCAATCAAGACAGCCGTTTCCGTGGAAAGAGCCTCGGGTATGGGCAGAACGCTTTTTTCGGGGACAAGCACATAAGGGCCAAAACCACCGGGGAGATCGTGGATGCCCAAGACCAACCGATCAGGGCAATGCCTCTCCAACCCTTGCTGGCAAAAAACACAATCGCTCTCAATCGCGCGCGCCGCATGCGAAGCGTTGATCTCAACCACGCAGCGCTCACCCTCTTCTGTGCGAACCACCATTTCGTGACCCGTCACTTGGGGCAAGGGGAACGGCAAGTGATGCCGATCGAGATCCGTAGAACAAACCCCACAGCACTGGGTTTTCAAGAGGCGGTAACCCGGGCCAAGCTCAAGATGAGTTTGCCCATCCCGACAAATCTGCCAGCCCACTTCCCTCGAACCTTCTATCTTATAATCAGTCCAACCCCAAGAGGTATCGCGCCGGTATTCTGGGGCTTTGAAGTTCACGCGAGACATTAACCCCGAGCGCCTGCACGAGCGTCGGCGACCACTGCCCTTACGATGGGTGGTAGGGTCCTCGCGAGATAGCGAATTGAACGCCAGAACCCGAGCACTCGCATGGCCGTAATCAGGCCCGAAGCTTGCGCGATGGGTTGCCCGCAGGTCACGGTGTCCTGGCCGGTGAGCCAAAGCCCCGGGATCGGGGTGCGCGAATTCAGGTGTCGCATCACTTCCCAGTCTGTAAAGCGCCCCGGTGAATGATCGAGGCCGACCGCCCCACCCTTGTCCGTCCGGAGATAGTGCTCAATTGAAAGAGGAGTGGATATATCGACGAGTTCGATGTGTCCCGCAAGCTGTGGATAGAAGCGCAGCAAGATCGCCAGGAGTCGATCGGCCCACTGGGTTTTCAACGCTTCGTACTCCGGCCCTCGTCGCCTGTTCTTTTGTCCGGCGAACTTTTCGAACCAGGCGTAGTCCACGGTGCAGAGCATCTGGCAAGTCGTCTTGCTTGCGTGGGCCTCTTCTCCCAACTGGTCTTTAATGGACGGGAAGGTCACCATGATCATCGGATCGTGATCTGGATTTAACGGGTCGGCCATGAAGTCGCTCACCGCACCGAACATGTCGCCGTTGGCACGAGTCGGGTGATACCAGAGATTGGCGCCGCTGAGCCCCAACTCTTCAGGGCTAGCGCTTAGCCCGATATTGGCCATCAAGAAACCGGACGAGTTCCCAATGGAAAGACGCCTCGGAATTTCCAAGCGTTTCGTAACGGCTTTGGGAACGAGCTTGCCAAAGGTGTTGTGATAACCCGCACTCGACACAACCCGGTCGCACTTGATGATGGTTCCGTCTTCCATCTCGACCCCGGTCACCTGGTTCGACTTTTGATCGATGAGGATCTCCCGAACATTGGCGCGCACCAGTACGCGACCACCCGCCTCCTGAATCACCGGCACCAAGGTCTTTGCCATTGCGGTTGAACCACCCACCGGATAGGCACCCCCTTCGATGGCGAGCCCTCTGGCCACGCACGTACCCATAAGGAAGGCGACTCGATCGGGCGGCCCGCCGGTATCCATCCACTGGCCAGCCAACAACCCTGCCAGACGAGGCTCGTCGGTAATCTCTTCAAGCACCTCCTTGATGGAACGCCCCGCGTAACTCTTCCAAGTCTTCCCTAACACAAGGCGATGCCAGAGCCGTTGCAGCCAACCCGGAAAGATCTTCGACAGCATAAAGAGAGGGAACCGTTTGAGGACATTTTCCGAGACTCGCAGATACTCGTCGATGTCGTCGTGGTGCTCTGGAAAAAGCGCGTACAGATCAGGGAGGTGCTTCTCGTCGTTCTTTATGGCAAAAGGCGGAAAGTCACCGAGTGCGATGCGATCGAAAGTGCCATCGGGCTCGCCCATCAACTCAAAGCGAAGTGGCATCTCACTGCCGCCCGTCGCCATCCACATGAGATGGCCCGAGTAAGGTACGAGGTAGTGCAGGCCGGAATCGAATTTGTGGCCGCCTTTAAGCTCGAACATGTGCGAGCCTCCGCCCGCCACATAGTGTTGCTCAAGAACCAGGACGCGTTGACCCATTCGAGAGAGCACGGAGGCACAGGTAAGACCGCCCATCCCACTTCCAATGACGATGGTATCCACGTCCGTCGGAAGCTTCTCAACCTGATAGCGATCCGCGAGAATGCCTTTCAGCATCTTCTCCCCCATTGCCTCTCCTTCTACAAACCGTGACTCGGGAAGTCACAAGTCTAACGAGTCTAGTCTTCGTCATCATTGTTCGAGACTACACCAAACAGCGCGAACGCTCCGCCAGCAACCAGAATCCAACCCAGGGTTGTTCCCCAGACCTTGGAAATCATCTCTTTGGCAAAAATATGCCGACCAAAAGCTGTGTAATCCTCTGTCATATCTGGAAAGAGAAGGACCACGACTCCAAGAATGATACTGCAGACACCAAAACTAATAGCGTTCTTCTTGCTGTCATCCATGAGTTGATCCCCTGTGATTATTTCCGAGCATTGAAGGCAATTCTCTCGTCATTTGTTGCACAGGCTCCATTTTTTTCAAGCCAAGCGTCTCTAAGGATAAAAGGATAAGTAGCACAAAGGGCCATTCAACGTATGGCAATGTCCATTATGTTATTGGCTTACCGATACGACAAAATAAAGTGTCCGCGCTGGTTCTGGAGCGTGAGCTTAGCTATGCATAACAAGCTCGAACGTTCATGGAGCCGGGGGTTATAAGCGTGAAGAATCAGAATATTTGGCGCATGCGCTGCGCAGCTTGCGCTCGCAAGTCTGGCCTCGCATTGATTGGTTTGTTGGCCACCGCTCCGCCGGCACTCGCGGTAGATGCGATCTTCGAGGAAGTCTTTGTGATTCGAGGCGTTGAGCGGATAGATGGCACGCCCATCACTCCTTCACCCTACTTTTTTGAAGTTTGTATCGCAGGCCCGGACATCTCGGCGTCGACGCTCCCCTCTGTACAAACACCGGTGTCGATCAACTTCCCAGCAGGATCCGAGCAGGACATGACCGCGGATGGTGAGGAATTCTGTTTGAGCCAGGACTATTCTTCCATGGCCGACCTTTTAGAGGATTACCCCAACGGGTCCTACACGGTGACCGCGAGCAACATCGCCGAGAATGCCACCGACACCAAGCAGGTGGACCTTGTTTTCGCTGATCCAAGCGCCTATTCGGGCATCACCGCCCCCACGCATGGAGGGAACGTCTCCACGAGCGACCCGACGACTGTCACTTGGAGCTTTGTTGACAAAGGAGGCTGCAACACCGGCGCGCCGGAAACCTGTCTCGACTTCATTGTGGTCTTTGCCATTGTGGACGAAGAGGGCCTTCCGGACGACGATGTATTCTATGAATTGATTCTGGATCCCACAGCAACCGGAACAAGCATCCCCGGCGGAACTTTTGAATCCGACATCGGCTACACGATTGATGTTGAAAACCGCAGGGGCGGTATTGTCGACGAGACGTCGGACACGCTCGAGGTGAACGTAAAGGTTTTCAAAGGTACCGCGGACATTAATGTGATTTCGGTGACCGCGGTTCCGGAGCCGGGTAGCGGCGTGGCGCAGCTCACCGCATTGGCATGCATGGTGTGGCTGTACCGCCGCCGTATGCACACTCAATCGGCTTGACTCCTCCGCTCTCAATTGACGAATGATCCTTGGCGGAGACTTCCCTGCTTCTCAATCCATTAGGTGGAAAATCTAGCCTTCCCGCCCTACCCTCTGGTTTCCCGAACATCTGGAGACCGTATGACAATCCGCAATGAGACGTCTGCCCGTTCAGGCGCGTTCTCGCGGCGACAATTCCTCCAGGGCTCGGGAGCGGTGCTTGCGGCGTTCTTGCTCAATCTCTTGTCGCTACCTGTCGCCAACGTCAACGCCAGCGCCGACGTCCCGGCTGATGTCATCGAGTTCGATCCATCTGTCGCGTATCAGAGCCTCGAGGGTGTCGGAGCCAATTCCTTTACCTTTCCCATATCGGGTGACGAGGACTGGGAGTGGGACAATGTCAAGTTCGTCTTCGATGAGCTCGACCTCCACTACATTCGCGGCGTCTCTTGGTTGGCCAACTGGGAGAGCGAGAACGACAACGACGATCCAGACACCATCGACTGGAGTGGCTTCGACACGCTGGACCCCACCGTTTCCACCGAGGATGTCCCGTTTGCCCAATACCTGACGGCCCGGGGAATCTCCTACGAGCTAGGGGTCTGGGACACCGCGGAGTGGCTCGCCAACGGCGATCCCCGGCGTATCGAGCCCGCAGACTACCCGGAGCTTGGCGAGCTGCTCGCCGCCTACCTGTTGAACATGAAGGCCAATGGTGTTCCGCAACTGCTGACGGAGGTGCAGAATGAGCCCGCCATCACTGCGAGAATTCAATACGACAGCGCCAATGATCTGCGCGATGCGGGCCTCGCCATCTTGGATCAGCTCGACGCCCACGGCCTTGGCGACGTTCAGTTGCACGGACCGAATCACCACAGGCCAAAGGATGTCGGCTACTGGATCACTCCCTGGATGGCAAACGAACGCCTTGCAGCTCGAACCACCGCGATCTCCTACCACACTTGGTGGTCCGATCAGTTCGCGCCGTACGATGAGATTCGCCAGCTGGGCGAGTTATACGGTAAGCCCGTCTGGGCCTCGGAAATTGGCTTCTGTCCCCTGGATACGGGCTGCTTTAGAGGCTCCAGTCACCTCAGGCCCTGGACATGGGACAGCGCCTGGGACTTCGCCATGAGCTATTACCGCGCTATCGCCTGGAGTCATGCGAGCCGACTCTATCACTGGTCGCTCCTCGGCCGTGACAGCGTCGTGAGCGAGACGGGTGAACGCTACCCGACGTTTTACATCCTCAAGCATTTCGCAAACTACATTCCGCCGGGCTCAGAATATCTGGCTGCAGAGTCCGGTGACTCACAGGTGCTCGTACTCTTCTTCGAACACTCCAGCGGAAACCCCGCCATCCTCATCAACACGAGCGACGAGACGAAGTCCATGCGGTTGACCTCCAGCGAGAGAACGTCACTCGTCAGCAGCCGGCGAATCACCTCGACGGAGGGCTCTTATGAACAGCCGGGTGTGGACCTCAAGACGGATGAGGAAGGCTACATGCCCATCGTGCTCCCCGCGCAAAGCGTGACGAGCCTGCTGTTGCCCGAAGTGGGTCCTAGGCTCGCCACGCCTGTCGCGCTTGGGACTTTGGCACTGCTTTCACGATGGAAGCGACAGCACCCCTAAGTTCGGCCGCGTCTCAATCCATCAGCTGGAAAATCTACCCTTCCCGCCCTACTCTCTCGCTTCGAGATCGACTCCTCTGACACTTGGAGAACCCTATGGCAATTCCCGATGAGAGTTCTCCCCGTTCACACACTCTCTCACGGCGACACTTCCTCCAGGGCTCGGGATCGGTGCTCGCGCTCTCGTTCATGAACCTGAACTTGAATGCCTGTACGCAAAAGAAAGACACTGAGCCGAGCCAACCCCCCACCGCGTTCCCCAAGTACTCGGACTACCGCGATATCTACCGGCAACAATGGACTTGGGACAAGGTGGCGCGCGGCACCCACAATGTGAACTGCGGCTACCAGAAGAGCTGCGCTTGGAATGTCTACGTAAAGGATGGGATCGTCTGGCGCGAAGAACAGGTGGGCGATTATCCCCAGACCAACGAAGACGTGCCCGACTTCAACCCGCGCGGCTGCCAGAAGGGGGGTTGTTTTAGCGAACGCTCGGTCTCGAAGTCCAGACTGCTGCATCCACTCAAGCGGGTCGGCGAGCGCGGCGAGGGTCGCTGGAAGCGGGTGGCCTGGGACGAGGCGCTTCGAGAGATCGCCGACAAGACCATTGACGCCATCATCGAAGACGGGCCTGGATCTGTCATCTGGGACATGGGAACCGCGGTCACCAACGGAGCCATGGGGCTCGGGCTCACGCGCACCGTAAGCGTGCTCGATACGCCGATGCTCGAAGCCAATACCGAGATCGGTGACCACTATCCGGGTGCGACCGTTACCACGGGCAAGCTCTGCTACCTCAACTCCGCAGACGACCTTTTCTACTCGGACTTGATTCTTATTTGGGGCGGCAATCCCATCTACACGCAGATTCCAAACGCGCACTTCATTCTTGAGGCTCGTTACAACGGTGCGCGCGTCGTTACCATCGCGCCCGATTTCAACGCGTCGGCCTCCCGTGCCGACGAATGGGTTCCCGTTAACGTAGGAACCGATGCCGCTCTCGGTCTTTCCATGGCGCAGGTCATGATCGAAGAAGACATCTTTGATCGGCGCTTCGTCACAGAACAAACCGACATGCCTTTGCTCGTGCGCGCGGACACCCGGCGCTTCCTGACGCAAGCCGACCTCGAAGAAGGTGGTGCCGATGATATCTTTTACGTTCTCGACCGGTCCAGCGGCGCCATCACCGAAGCGCCGCAACGCACGCTCGCCCTTGGCGACATCGACCCGGTGCTGGAAGCGAAGCTCGAGGTGGATGTCGGCGACGAAAAGGTCGAGGTCACCACGGTCTTCTCCTTACTCAAGAAGCAAGTGGCGTCCTACACACCGGAGGCGGCTTCGAAGATCACGGGAACCCGTCCGAAGCAGATCCGTTCGCTCGCCCGTGCCATCGCCAATGCCCGCGCCGCTACGATCATCACCCAAACCAATTTCTCGAAGTACTACCACGGCATGGAGATGGAGCGGGCTGAGATTCTGGTGATGAGCCTGGCCGGTCAAATTGGAAAAAAGGGCAGCGGTATCGCCGCCTTTCCTTTGATCTCGCCAGCCGGTCCCGAAGCCCTCGCCATGGCCAGCGGGAAGCTCCCGCCCAAATTAGGCGCGGCTGCCATTGGACTTGAGTCGGCCCCCGCCATGCTTGAGATGAAGCTAAAGGGCTACACGACAGAGATGATCATCAACGAACTCGGGCACAGGGAATATCTGAAGGGGCGTTTCCCGGCCGCAACCATGTTCCTCTTCATGCACGGGGGGCTTCGCGAACTCTATGGGAGTGCCAAGAAGTGGGATCCGGATCTGCCGCGCGAGTTCGATGACTATTTCCAGGAGTCCATCGACAAGGGCTGGCAGATCGTGCATGAGACACCGCCGCGCATCATCTTTGAAGCAGGCGGCAACTTGCTCAGGCGCGTGCGCGGTTACAACCGCATGGTCGACAACCTGTTGCCCAAGCTCGATCTGCTCGTCACTGTGGACTGGCGGATGAGCAACACGGCACTTCATAGCGACTACGTATTTCCGGCGGCCGGTTGGTACGAGACGAATGACTTCGTATGGGGTTCGGCATCCATACCCTTCGCCCATGTCACAACCGCGGCCATCGACCCCATGGGCGATTCGAAAGACGACTGGGTGTTCCACTGCCTGTTTTTGAAGACCGTGCAGCAGCGGGCCATCGAGCGAGGCATCAGCGAGTTCACAGACCGCGCTGGTGAAGTGCGGCGATTAGATCGCGTCTACGATGAGTTCACGTTTGAGGGTCGCTTCACGGAGAACAACCTGGAGGAGTTCCTCGAAGAGATGCTCTCCCTTACGACGAACCTCGGAGGTATCGGATGGGAGGAACTCAAGAAGAAGGGTTACGCCCCGT
This sequence comes from Pseudomonadota bacterium, assembly GCA_003353845.1. Classification (GTDB taxonomy): domain Bacteria; phylum Myxococcota_A; class UBA9160; order UBA9160; family JADFDR01; genus GLO-12. Next base: position 9,403 of record PIVT01000101.1, read on the forward strand.
ACACCGGAACCGGAATGAGCATT
>PIVT01000774.1 GCA_003353845.1 Pseudomonadota bacterium
GCCAGCGGATATGGGGAGATCCTTATCCGGCCCCGAATGATCTGCCGGGTGGGCAACAATTGAAGTGCACCCGGCCTCCGAGTTCCAAGTCAGATCCTTAGCTTCGTCCACTAATTTGAGCAGCACTCGAAGGGATTCCCTCATCTCCCCGTATTGATATGCATCGCCCTGGCCAGTCGCAAGCAGAACAGCGGGTTGCTTCACCTTGTTTCTCCATTGGACTATTTTGACGTGATCCTTGCGATTAGCCGCATCCTTCGATACTTGCTTGCCGAGTTTGGACTTCTTCGTGCCCGTCTTTTCCCCCTTCTTCTTTGCCAACCCCATTCCTATGAAAACGAACAGGTGTGGCGGAGGGCAAAAAATGCTAATAGAAGCGCGAAAATCGACTCAATCAAAAATCCGCTCGGGTGAATGCTAGATCATAGGGTGGACATTGAGGGGAGCAAGCTCCCATGAAAGGTTGATATCACTTTTCGCGAGATTATAGGCCCCCCCAATTTGCGCTCAAGAAATGCGCGAGAAGTCCAAGCACGGGTATCACCACTAGTAAACG
>PIVT01000034.1 GCA_003353845.1 Pseudomonadota bacterium
CCCCCATGGGCTTGCACCCGGGGGATTTTGAATCCCCTGCGTCTACCAATTCCGCCATCCCGGCTCAGCAAGGAAACGGAGAGTAACACTCCCGGCCGCTGATTCCAGCGAAATCAGACCCCCCGGATCGAGGAAAATCTTGGACCAAAACAACCTACAAAACGGGACCTTAAAGCTTTGACAGCCCCCATTGGGCGGGGTAGGTTCCTCTCTCCCGTGGGGCTGTAGCTCAGTTGGGAGAGCGCGTGAATGGCATTCACGAGGTCCGCGGTTCGATCCCGCGTAGCTCCACCACGGTTTTTTGGCTCAGCGCGGCAACGCGCTGGGCCTTTTTTTAGTTACCCTGTTCTTGTAAACCTTTGCCACCAAGTCCCTGAAACGGCTGGTATTCTGAGCGTTCTACCCACGGAGCCCAAATGACCCCTCCGACTTACCTCGTCACTGGCGGTGCCGGTTTTATCGGCTCCAACTTCGTGCATGTCGCCCTGCGCGACACCGACGCCAACCTTCTCGTGCTCGACAAGCTTACCTACGCCGGCAATCTACTGAACCTGGAGGCCGCCCAAGGTCCGCGTTTTACCTTCGTGCGTGGCGATATTTGCGATCGTCCCTTGGTGGCCAAACTGCTGCGCGAACACGGCGTGACGGCCCTGCTGAACTTCGCCGCTGAAACCCATGTGGATCGCTCCATCGACGGGCCCGGTGCCTTCTTGGAAACCAATATTCGAGGCACCTTTGAACTGCTGGAAGCCGTTCGCAGCTACCTGGCCGAGGTCGGTTCGCCTGTGGCCGACAGCTTTCGTTTCCTCCATGTGTCGACGGATGAAGTCTACGGCTCACTGGGAAAGACCGGTGCCTTTACAGAAGAGACGCCCTACGCCCCCAACTCTCCCTACGCCGCCAGCAAGGCTTCGGCCGATCACTGGGTACGCTCCTATGCTGAGACCTTCGCACTGCCCACACTGATTACCAATTGCTCCAACAACTACGGCCCCTATCAATTCCCCGAAAAGTTGATTCCTCTCATGACGCTCAATGCCATGGAAGGGAAACCACTGCCCATTTATGGAGATGGGGGCAATGTGCGCGATTGGTTGTACGTGGAGGATCACTGCACGGGCATTCTACGTGCGTTGGAAAAAGGCAAGCTGGGTGAGAAGTACAATATTGGAGGAAACACCGAGCTCAACAATCTGGATGTGGTCGATCGCATATGCGCCGTACTCGAAGAGATTCTTCCGGCTGCCGAGAACGAGAAACTTGTCGCCGCCGATGTGAGCAGTTACAGCGAGCTCAAAACTTTCGTGGAAGATCGCCCTGGCCACGACCGCCGTTACGCCATCGATTGCAGCAAGATGAAAAAGAAGTTGAAGTGGAAGCCCAAGTACGAAATTGATTCCGGACTGGCCAATACTGTCCGCTGGTACATCGACAATCCCGAGTGGTGCAAATCCGTCCAAGAAGAGACCTACGGTCGGGAACGACTGGGCCTCAATTAACCCGGGTTAAGGTCTCGGTTTGGCGTCTCAAAAGAAAGATTTCTCGTTATTGGGACATGCCACTCAAACACGGCACGAGCACGCCTCCCTCATTCTCTCCGATTCTCTGCCTGCACCCGGTTTTAACTAGAGACCTGCACATTTCGTGATTTTCCCCATCAAGGACTTGCACCGAATTCTGCCTGTCCGCTGCCGGTTCGCGGCGTGCAGGGGTCCCAAAACTGGGATTTCAAGGCACTTGTACCGTATGTGTAGAACACACTTAAACCATTGCCATTATTCAGCTTTTTCAAGTTTTCCCGACCTGGCATGACACTTGTAATGAAGTAGGACAGAGCCCGCAGTGTGCTCGGAACCAAGCCAACCAGATCGTGCAAGATCGCGAGTGATTAGGAAGATGAATGTCGAAGTATACCGTCCTGTTTGTTGATGATGAACCCAATATCTTGAAGGCGCTGGAGCGTCTTCTGCGAAACGAAGGCGTGCGAACCTTGTGCGCCTCCAGACCTTCCGAGGCCCTGGAACTCTTGAAGACAGAGAACATACAAGTCGTGGTTTCGGACATGCGCATGCCTGAACAAAACGGCGCAGAACTTCTCGGACTGATCCGAGAAACCTACCCCGACATCATTCGCATCATGCTGACGGGACATAGTGATATTCAAATCGCGATGGAAGCGATCAATCACGGTGAGATCTACCGCCTGATCAATAAACCCTGGGATGACGAAGACCTTAAATCTGTCATTCGCTCTGCCATCCATGAGTACACGCGGGAAGAGAAGATCCAAGAGTTGCACCGTGTCACCTATCAGCAGAACGAAAACCTGGTCGAGTTAAATCAAACCTTGGAAGAGCAAGTGCGCCAGCGAACCAAGCAATTGGCGGAAAAGAACGTCGAACTGCGCAATGGCTACATCGAGACCATTCGCGCTCTGGCCGAAGCCGTGGACGCAAAAGATGCCTACACCCGTGGCCACTCTGAGCGTGTCGGTATTTACGCTTCGAAGATTGCGCAAGAAATGCGCTTTCCAAAAGAGTTCATCGAGCGTGTCTACATCGCGGGTGTCTTGCATGACATCGGAAAAATCGGTGTCCCCGATGCCATCATCGCCAAGCCCGGCAAGCTCACCAAGGAAGAATTTGCACGCATGGCCGAGCATCCAGAGATCGGAGCACGCATTTTAGAGCCCGTCTCCTTCCTGGCCGACGTTGTTCCTTGTGTTCGCCACCACCACGAATGGTATGACGGTTCGGACAAGGGCTACCCCTTACAATTGCAGGGTGAATCCATTCCCCTGCCCTCGCGCATCCTGCTGGTAGCCGACACCGTGGAGGCCATGACCAGTGATCGACCTTATCGCAAGGCCCTGCCCATTGATTGCGTCGTCTCTGAATTGAACAAATATTCAGGACAGCAGTTTGATCCAGATTGTGTTCGGGGCTTTATGCGACTGTTGGATGCACAGGGAGAGGACTTTTTCGTCAAAGGAAACAACTTCGACATCTATGAATTCTTAGAGGGCTGGTAATGAGATCAGAGGAAACTGCTACCGACCAAAATGATGCTGAACACTCACTGAGCTTTGACCCCAGTGATCCGCTGGTGCGGGATCCGCGCTTTCTCGTCGACGATACCTTCCTCAACATCTTCCGCAGTGAACTCGAGGAGCGCTTGGGGCAGGAATCCACCGCCCAGGTTCTTTTCCAGCTCGGCTTTTACCACGGCCTGCGCGATGCCAGCGCCGCCTCTCGCAACCAAAACTCCCACTCTCACACAGCTCCCTTGTTCGGCTTGGAGTTCCACGCGGATTCCTCCAATCCCGAAACGGGCGGCCTGCGACTTCACGGCAGTTGGCCCGAACGTTCCAGCAGCGAGGAGCTTTCGCAGGAAGAGGATGCCCAGCGCTCCAGTTGTGCCATCAATTCCGGTTACACCTCGGGCTGGCTTTCGGGATTGTTCGAGAAAGACCTGCTCGCTGTCGTCTCGGATGCCAGTGAGGAGAATCCTTCGAGATGCAATTTCCTGGTGCGTGAAGCCACGGATTGGGAATCCACCGTACTTCCCTGGATCGAAGGCGACGCTGACAACTTCCCCTTTGCTGAACTCAACGATTGTGTCCAACAAGACCAGGAAGAGATCCCCACGTCAGAGCCCTCCTCTTGCACCCTCAGCAGCGAAACTCAAACCATCCAGGTATGGGGACCGGTGATGGTCCTGCCCTATGCCGGTCCTGACGAGGCTTTGAAGGCCATTAGCATGATCCACCAGGAACCCGGCGTGACCAACGTATCCGTGGTGGTCCTCGACCTGTGTGAAGCCATTGTCGATGAAGCTTTCGGTGCGGTGGCCCTGGAATGCATTATCGAGGCCACGGACCAGATGGGCGTCGAACTCATCCTGACAGGCGTTTCTCCGCTCTCTGAACGCGTTTTGGCCGATTTCGAGTCCTGCCCCCTGATTTACAAAGAAATGAACTCAGCCATCGGCGCCGCCTTCCAGATCGCCAAACTCCAGCAGCAGTTGACCTAGCTAGTACTCAAGCCAGCCTGGAAAATACCCGAAAGCAACAGTATGAACGTCTCAGCCAACAATGAAGGACTTGGGGAATTTGGTTTCTCCACGCTCCTGCTGAAGCTTCACCGCGAAGGATTTTCGGGGGAGCTCACCCTCACCACTCCCGAAGTGAAGCGAAAAATCCTCTTCGCTGAAGGGGTTCCTGTGTTCGCGGAATCGAACGCCAGTGAAGAGCAGGTCCTGCCCATCTTGCTGAGCCAAGGGAAGATCAACAACGAGGCGGTCGAGCGCGTGGAAGGGCTAGTCGAGGAGCGCGGCTGCAGTGAAGAGAAAGCGCTGTTAGGGCTAAACCTTCTCGGCCCCAAAGACCTGTTAGAAGCCCTGCAAGAGCAAACGCGTCAGCGCATTATCAACTGCTTCACCCTTGCTGACGCCACGGTAGCTCTCGAGACACGAAAAGATTCTTTGGATCGTGCTCAAGCCATGCGCTTGGATCCATTACTCCTGATCAAAGACGGACTTCAAGGCTGCCCTGAGCAACACCTGCTCAAGGCCTTTGACAGCAACCTGGACAAGTATCCCCGCGGCGGACCTCACGTAGCTCGTTTACTAACGCGGTTGTTAGAAAAGAAAGAGCAAGGTAAAAGCCCCTTTTCCTATCTCAACGCCACCAAGACTTTACGCGAACTGCTAGGCGATCCCATTTCCAAGCCGCAACTGGCCCTGGCTTGGATTCTCCACCACGCCAATGTCTTCCACTACCTCGACGAGCCCAGTTCCATCGGACGCTTGGCTGACTTCACCGAGTCTGAAATCGAAGTGTTGGTCGAGGGGACAGACGCTGCGCAAGAGAGCGCAAAGAAAACGGCGAGCCCAAAACCGGGAGCAGGCAAGCCTCGCAAAAAGAATGTCATGGGCAGCGTACAACTGCGCGCTCAGATTCTGGCAAAATTCTCCACGCTCAAAGACGCCAACTACTACGATTTGCTGAGCATCGATCAAAACGCCACAGCCGTGCTCATCAAGAAAACCTATTTCGTGCTAGCCAAGCATTACCACCCAGATGCGCTCGCACGACAGGGATTGGAAGACGTCAAGGACCAAGCGAAGGACGTGTTCGCAGCAGTTGCCAAGGCCTACGCCACACTCTCTGATGTGGCCAAACGCAAAGAATACGACGCTAGCTTGTCCAGTGGTGGCTCTTCGGAAGATGCCAATCGCGTCATGGAAGCCGAGAGTCTCTACCGGAAGTCCGAGATTCTTATTCGCATGGGTAATTTCAAGGGTGCCCTTGATCTGCTGAAAACGACGGTCAATCTCTGGCCGGATGAAGCTGCCTACCAAGCCGCCTTGGGATGGGTCTACTTTAAAAACATGCCCTCAGATCGCGACAAAGCACTTGAGCACCTTCAACTCGCGCTCAATCTCGACCCCACGCACGAGCCCGCCCTATCTTACAAGAAAACGATTCAAGGGAATCAGTAGGCGTACCCGTCGAGTCTAGTTCTGCAGCGCCCCATCCCCCGGACAACTCGTGTGAGCACCGCGCCACTTCAGTACTTCTTCATTGGCACCTACCAGCACGGCGCCATCTCGACCCGTCCACCACATTCGAATGCCCTCCTCGGCCAGGCGCTGGACCACATTGGCATGCGGCATGTCAAAACGTCCGTGACAAGGCACTGACACCAGCACATGTTCCGCTTCTACCGCACGCAGGAAGGCTTGAGTGGACGAGGTTTGGCTGCCGTGATGACCCAACTTGAGCCAGTCCGCTTTCAAGCTGCGACCGCTGCGAAGAAGTTCTCGCTCACCCTCTCGCTCCAAGTCCCCCGGCAACAACAACGTCAATCCCGACAGTTCGACGCGCAGAACCAGGGAGCGATCATTGCGCGTGTGGGCCGAGGCCTTGCGCGGAGGCCAGAGTGTTTCGATCCAGAGGTCACCCACAGCCTCGGCCAAGCCATCGGCCCCTCGCTCCACAATCGGTACGTTTTTCTCACGCGCGACCTGCTTCAACGCAGCAAAGGCCGGATCTTCTATTCCGCCATAGGGCAACCACAAGCTTCCCACGCTCACCCCACGCAAAACCGCAGCCAGCCCTCCTTGATGATCGCGATCTGCGTGCGAGGCGACGAGAAGGTCAAGATGTGAAACCTGCAGGGCATGCAGCGCGGGCAACACGATGAACTCACCCATGGATCCTCCCGTAAGAAAAGAATTCCCTCCATCGATGAGCACGGCCGCTTCGCGGCCTTGAATCAAAATGGCGTCACCCTGTCCAACATCGAGAAAGGCAACTCGTGGTGGCCCCGGAGAAATGGAACTCACCGGGGCCACACTCAACACCGCGCAACTCAGCCCCGCACTCAGAGCCTTCCAACGAGTGCGTTTCACACGTGCCGTGATAAGGGCCAACCCCAGGCTCGCACCCATCCAAGGCCACGGGACATGGGTGTTTGTCATCAGCAAGGGACTGGTCGGTGCCAGCAGGAGCGCCAGATCGAGAGCGCGCCCCCAAATCCCCTCCACCCAGGGCGCCCACTGCGCGCAAAGTAGTGAAGGATCCAGCGGATCCAGGGCGGTGGCGATGCCTACCCCCGCGCTCAGCAGCAAGGCTCCCGGCAAAAGCACAAATCCCGTGAGTGGAACTGCAACCAGATTCCACAAAGCCGCCATGGGTGCCACGGTGCCAAAGACTTGCGCGGTAATAGGCGCACTGGCTGCCAGGGCGACAAGGCTCACTCGAAAACAGCTATGCAATCCATTCAGCACGGGACCCAACACAGGAAGCGCTGCGACCCCATCCATGTTCCACCTACCAAAGGTCTGCCCGCCTGCCTCTTCCCCATTTACCGCGACCGTCCCTGCCCCGGAAAAAGACATCCACAACAACGCCGTGCTTACGGCAAAGGACATCTGCGCACCGGGATCAAAAAGCAGCTGGGGTTCCCTCCACAAAAGAAACAAGCCCGCTGCGGCCAGGGGATGGAAGCGCCCTCCCCTGCGCCCTAATCCGAGACCGATGACCAGGGCCAACAACAAGATCAGTGAACGGCGGACCGGCAATCCCCAACCCGCCAATGCGGCGTAGCCAAAAGCCACGGCCACAGCCATCCAAGCCGCCAGCGGACGCACATCTCGACGATCGGGGAGTCCTGGAATGCGTGAAAACAAAAATCGAAACAGCAGGAAGGCCGTGCTGGCAACCATGCCCAGATGCAAACCCGAAACAGCCAAGAGATGCGATAACCCCAGCTTGGCAAAAGCGGCGCGTTCCTCGGCCGACAAACCGTTCCGCTCCCCCAAGACCAAGGCCACCACCAACCCGCTGCCATGCCCCATGGAAAGCAAGTTTTTCCGCAGCCCTTGCCGCCACACCCTCGCCCGGCTCCATCCCGTGGAATTCTCCACAAGCTTCACGGCCAAATGCGGATGCACAAGATGCGCGCTCGCACCTACCCCCTGGCGGCGCATCTGTTTCTCACGATTCCGGCCTCCCGGGTTGGACAGGGTACGCAGGGGCCGCAAGCGCACCTGCGCTCGAATGCGATCCCCCACCTGTGCCGTTGACACCACCCACTCCTCAGCTTGACCGTGGTCCCAGCGCAATTCGATTTGACTGGGGGCAGCCAACCCATCCACCACCTCTTCCATGCGCAAGCGACGCCAACCCGGGCCTTCCACCACGCGAGTCACGCGTCCTTCGATGGTTGTCTCCACATGGGAGGTACCCACGTAGGGCCACAAAGAGTTCTCCAAGGAGACACTCAAAGCATAGGCCCCTGTGCATAAGGAGATGACACAACACAGTGTTTCTCGTTGCCAGGACCGGCGCACACGGAGCGCAGCAAGTCCTGCAACGCTCCCCAGCAGGACCCAAACCCCAGCGGCAACCCACTCGCAATCTGCAAGCAAGATTCCTGCAATCTCGCTGAACAACAACAGGATTAATAGATTCTTCAAAAGAGCCAAACGCGTCAGGACCGACGGACTGGAAATCAAACTAACAGAAATCAACTGGACGCAAGGGCTGAATGATCTACATTGAGCCCCTGCAAGCGGAGGGAAAACAGTGAATGAGCAACTACTGCTCTTGTGTATTGCCGGTTGGATCGGCGGTGCGGGACTGGTCTGGGGAGTGACCTACACGGTCGACACCCTTTCACAGCGCAAGAATATAACCGAATAAATACAACAGCCTCGGAAAGACTTATTGTTCCTTGTCCTTGAGACGGAGGGTTAATACAGCTGCAGTCGGGTCGATGCTGTATTCGAAGTGATTCAAATAGGCCGTTCCCAATAAAGGCGTGTCTAAATTTGGCAGAATGGACGTCCGTACATTGGTTACCGCCGCACCCTCTACCGACACAGAATCCAAGGTAATAACCGGCGCCTTAATCACACCGTTGGCCGTACTGAATCGCCCATACTTCGTATTGGGCCCGGTGACGATACCCAACTGATCGGCGACCTTTTGTGTAATGGTCACTGTGGAGGCACCCGTGTCCAGCATAAAAGGCACGGTGATTTCATCGTTCAATCGCACCTGTACCATGAAGTTGTTTCCACGCGTGGGCTTTAACTGAACTTTTGTTGTGCCCTTGCGGTAGGTCGGGCCATCGACTTGCTTCCATTGATGTTCGCTGGGCGGCGCATTGCCCAAGAGTTGAATCGGGTTGGCCTCATCGGACATGTCTTCCAGCTCGTCTTTTGCCTGAGGACGATACTTGGGTGGCACTTCGTGTAGATTCTGAGAAAAGTGGGTGCGTCCGTTTTCATCGACCCAGCGGTAGATCTCGTCCGCTTGGGCAGCGGCTCCCAGCCCGAAAAATAGCAATGTCCAACCCAGTAATAAAACCTTCATAAGCTCCTCTCCGAAGTCTTTTTATCGGCCGAAGATGCTCCGCTCTTTATATCCTCGGGCGACTCTTTCGAGAGAGTTTCTGGCACTTGCACCGAGTTCTGCTCATCCAACTGATCAAAAAACTGGCGAATCGCATGTGCATTTTCGCCGGAAACTGTTTGAACTTGCATCAGTTCTTCCACAGAGGCCTGGCGAACGGCGCGCAGCGAGCCCAAGGCACGCAACAAGGCTTTGCGCTTGCCCGGACCCACCCCCGGGATTTCTTCCAGAATCGAGGTCATGGAGGCCTTGCGCCGCAGCGAACGCTGGTACTCAATGGCAAATCGGTGTGACTCGTCTCGAAGGCGTTGTAAAAGCAGCATGCCCTTGGAGTTGGGGGGCAAGAAAATTGCGTCCTTTCTCCCGGGGAGAAACACACGCTCAGCTTTCAACCCTCCACCTCGCTTTACGCGCGGGGACGGGCTTTGCGTATCCACCTCTTTCGCCAAACCCAAGGTGGGAAGCTCGAGTCCGCGATCGCGCAGCAAAGCCACCGCCACACCCAACTGCGCCTTTCCACCGTCCAGCATAAGCAAATCGGGCAAGGGCTCTTCATCCATGCGATCAAAGCGACGCGACAACACCTCGCGCATACAGCCCACATCATCACCGCCCTGGGCTTCGCGAATGCGATAGTGTCGATAATCCACCTTGGAGGCTTCACCGTCTTTAAAAACCACACGACTGGCCACGCTGTACGTGCCCATCAGGTTGGAGACGTCATAGCATTCGATGTGGCGCGGGAGCACAGGCAAAGAAAGCTGCTGTTGCAATTCGGCACACACGGCAAGCAAACTCTCTTGCTCACGGGTTCGTTGCGCCAGACGCAGGCGAGCATTGGATAGGGCCATGTCCGTGAGCTTCTTATGCTCTCCGCGCAAGGGGACCGCACACGTCACTTTCCGACCCGCTCGATCCTTCAAAAAACTCGCCATGGCTTCTTCGTCAGGCAACGCGACGGACAACAACAGTTTGCGAGGCAAGGGACGACCGGCATCTTCGGCATAGAACTGGGCCAGGAAGGAGGACAGCGCCTCACCGTCATCGATGCGCACACCACTAAACGAATAGTCGGCATGCCCGACCACACGACCCTCGCGCACGTGCAAGACCTGCACCTGCACTTCATCCCCTTCCCTAGCCAAGCCAAAAATGTCACGGTCTTCTTGATGGGTGGCCACGATCTGCTGCTTGGAAACCGTGCTCTCGATGGCCCCTATGCGGTCGCGATAAATGGCGGCCTCTTCGAATTGCTTGGACGCGGAGGCCCCGCGCATCTTCTCGCGATACTCCTCGACCAAATCATCATTCTTTCCACTCAAAAACAACCGCGTCCCTTCGACCAATTCTGCATACGCTTCCGGCGTGACGCGATCACAACAAGGTGCAGCGCAGCGCTTCATCTCCCACTCCAAACAAGGACGGCCGCGGCGCGCGTAGTCATTAAAGGTGGCCTTGCTGCAAGAACGCAGTGGGAAGATGCGCCTTAAGTTGGAAAGGGCTTCGCGCAGTGACTTGCTAGAGGTGTAGGGACCGAAGTACTGCGCTCCGTCTTTCTTGAAACGCCGTACCACCGCCAGGCGCGGCCATTCTTCCTTCAGGTCCAAGCGCAGGGCTTGATATTGCTTGTCATCACGCAGGCGCAGATTGAAAGGTGGCTTGTGTTGTTTGATCAGCTCATTTTCGAGCAGCAAGGCATCCTTGCCCGTCGGCGTGAGCAGCACTTCGATGTCCGCAATGCGCGCCACCAGCTTGGGGATTTGGTAACGACCATCCCCTCCCGAAAAATAGCTCCCCACACGGGAGCGCAGATTCACGGCCTTGCCCACGTATAAGATATTGCCCTTGGCGTCGCGGTATAGATACACGCCGGGTGTAGCGGGCAACCCGGCTACCCGCTTGCGCAACTCATCTCGCCCTGGCTCTGTGCTGTCTTCGGACGGATTCATCAGGACGTACTCAGGCGCAGCGTTTCCAGTGCTTGAATACGATCTCGCAAGTCTGCGGCCAACTCGAACTCCAAGGCCTCAGCCGCTTCGGCCATTTCCTTGCGCAGTCCATCCAAGATTTCTGGAATCTCGTGCAGAGGAATCTCCAACTCCGTGGCATCGGCGACCCGAGACGCCGTCTCATCGCCCGGACCCCAACCGGTTTGCATTTCGGCGATCTTCTTGATCACCGACTCCGGTGTAATGCCATGCTCTTCGTTGTGCTGCCGCTGAATCTCTCGCCGGCGATTCGTCTCATCCAGGGTTTCACGAATGGAGTTAGTGATCCGGCCGGCGTAGAGGATCACGCGACCTTGTGCATTGCGGGCCGCGCGGCCGATGGTTTGAATCAGCGAGCGCGTGGAACGCAGAAAACCTTCTTTGTCGGCATCGAGGATGGCCACCAGACTCACCTCTGGGAGGTCGAGCCCCTCGCGCAAGAGGTTGATTCCGATCAATACGTCGAACACGCCCTGCCGCAGTTCGCGCAAAATTTCCATGCGCTCCAAGGTTTTAATATCGCTGTGCAAATATCGAACGCGGACACCGACTTCGTCGTAATAATCCGTCAACTCCTCAGCCATGCGCTTGGTCAAGGTGGTAATCAGCACGCGCTCCTTGCGCTCAACACGCAGGCGGATCTCGCCCAAGAGGTCATCCACCTGGCCTTCGGCTTCGCGCACCTCCACTTCGGGATCCAAGACACCCGTGGGTCGAATAATCTGCTCGACCACAACGCCCTGGCAGTGCTCCAGTTCATAGTCCGCCGGTGTCGCCGACACATAAACTCGCTGCACTGCGCGTTCTTCCCACTCTTCGAAGCGCAAGGGCCGGTTGTCCATGGCCGAAGGCAGACGAAAACCGAAACTCACCAAGGTTTCCTTGCGGGCACGATCCCCGCGGTACATGCCCCCGATTTGTGGAATGGAGACATGGCTTTCATCCAAGACCACCAGGAGATCCTCCGGGAAGTAATCGTACAAGGTATAAGGTGCCTCGCCAGGCGCCCGACCATCCAGCCAGCGTGAGTAGTTTTCCACCCCGCTACAAAAGCCCATCTCTTCGAGCATTTCTAAATCGAACATGGTGCGCTGCTCTATGCGCTGCGCTTCCAGCAACTTGCCATCAGCTTTAAAAGCCGCGATTTGCTGCTGCAGTTCCTCGCGAATCCCCGACATGGCATTTTTGATGAGTTCACTCGATGCCACGTAATGGCTGGCCGGGTAAACCAATGCACGTTGGGGCCGAGAAATCACCACCCCTCGCAGAGGGTCGATCTCGGCAATGCTGTCGATCTCATCGCCAAAGAATTCAATGCGAAAGGCCCGCTCGGCTTCATACTGTGGGAACACCTCCACGACATCGCCGCGCACGCGGAAGGTGCCTCGGTGAAAATCCAAGTCATTGCGTTCGTAGAGCAGATCGACCAACTCGCGCAATAAATCGTCACGGCAAAGGGCCATCCCCACTTCCAGGTACACGTGCATTTCGCCATAGGAACTGGGCGCGCCCAGACCATAAATAGAAGAGACACTGGCCACCACCAGGCAATCGCGCCGCGTCAACAAGGAGTGCGTCGCCGAATGGCGCAACTTGTCGATCTCGTCGTTCACCGCCGAGTCTTTCTCAATAAAAGTGTCCGTCGTCGCGATATAGGCTTCAGGCTGATAGTAGTCGTAATAAGAGACAAAATATTCGACGGCGTTTTCGGGGAAGAACGCCTTGAACTCCTGATACAACTGAGCCGCAAGCGTTTTATTGGGTGCCATGATCAAGGTAGGACGATTCAGTTCCGCGATGGCACACGCAATCGTAAATGACTTACCGCTACCCGTGACCCCGAGCAGGGTCTGGTGCGACTCGCCGCTCCGCACGCCTTGGACCAGTTCTTGAATGGCTTTGGGTTGATCGCCCGCAGGTGAGAAGGGGCTGACCAGTTGAAAGGGTTTATCTACGCGATCCGTGACGTAGCGTTCCGAACGTGCGGGTTGATTGAGCGCCTTGGACGCACCTGCACCCTTGGGTCGCTTGGCACCTTTTTCCCACTTGCTCACTCACGCCTCCAGCGCGGTCCCTCCGGCGTATCGTCGATGACAATCCCCTCGGCCAGGAGTTCATCTCGAATCCGATCGGATTCGGTGAAGTCCTTGCCCGCGCGCGCTTCCTGTCGCGCCTGCACCAAGGCATCGATTCGCGGATCGCTTTCCTGAGTCTCTTCCGGCAATTCGACGTTGGCAAAATCCAACCCGAGTACGGCATCAAACTCCAAGAACAAAGCGCGCTTGCCAGCAGCACTCAGCTCTTTATTTTTCGCGACGTCCCAGGCCACCGCCACGGCGCGCGGGGCGTTTAAATCATCGTGCAAGGCATCGCGAAAGCGCGCTTGAAAGGGAGCGAGTTTCTCGGCATCCGGCTCACCCGGGGCGTCGCGCACTTCGATGACCTGACGACACAAGCGTTTATAGCCGGTGTCCGCCGCCTCCATGGCTTCTTGGGAGTAGCGCTGCTGTTGACGGTAATGCGCCTGTAAAAAGAAGTAACGGTAAGACAGAGGTGCAAAACCCATCTCCACCAATCCATCCAAGACAAACACATGCCCTTTGGACTTGGACATTTTTTCCTTGTCCAAGGATAGAAACTCGTTGTGAAGCCAATAACGCACCCAGGGGTGAACGCCGAGGCCGCACTCGGACTGCGCGACTTCATTGGTGTGGTGCACCGAGACGTGATCGATGCCACCGGTGTGCACATCGAAATTTTCTCCCAGGTACTTCACGCTCATGGCGGAGCACTCCAGGTGCCAGCCTGGAAAACCGCGCCCCCAAGGAGAATCCCATTCTTGCTGACGCTTGACCCCTTCGGGCGCAACTTTCCACAAAGCAAAGTCAGCAGGGTTTCGTTTTTCGTCCACCTCGGCCACGCGACCCGCCGATTGCTGCGCCTCCAAGTCGAGTCCGGCAAAATCCGAGTAACCAGGAAACTTCGCCGTGTCGAAGTACAGGCCATCGCTGGTGAGGTAGGTGTACCCCCCCTGCTCCAACTTCTGAGCCAGCTCGATTTGCTCAGTAATGTGCTCAGTGGCCCGGGGCAAGAACTCGGGCGGCAAGCACCCCACCCGCTCGCGGTCATCCGCCCACTGTTTCGTGTATAGAGCGGCAACTTCCTGGGCCGTCTGCCCTGAGGTTTTGGCGGCCGCTTCCATCTTGTCGTCGCCCGCATCGGCGTCGTCGGTGAGATGTCCTACATCCGTAATATTGATGACGTGGGTGACTTTATACCCTTCATATAGGAAGGTGCGTTTCAGCAAATCGGCAAAGAGTTGGGAGCGTAGATTTCCCAGGTGTTGCGGCGCGTAAACGGTGGGTCCGCAGGTATACATGCCCACGACACCCGGTGTGGCAGGCTCAAAGACTTCCTTGCTTCGAGTACGCGTGTTGTACAGCGTCAGCGCTTTCATAACTCAACTCTTCCCTAAGCTTGGTTTAACAAGACCACCACCGTAGCAGCGATCCCCTCGGCACGGCCGATGGCACCCAAATGGTCCGTGCTCGTACATTTGACATTGATCTGGCTATGAGGCACTCCGAGCAATGTCGACAAATTATGGCGAATGGGCAGCAGGTGACCTGCCAGGCGCGGTTCCTGGGCAATCAGCGTGGCGTCGACATTGCCCAGGACCCAACCCGAATCACTCAACATGGCGTTCACGGTTTTTAGAATTTCAGCGCTGTCGATGCCCTTTAATTTTATGTCCGAAGAAGGAAAGTGCGTTCCCAAATCCCCTTCGCCCATGGCACCCAATATGGCGCTGGCGAGTGCATGTAACAACACGTCTCCATCCGAGTGTCCTTCAAGACCTCGGTCGTGGGGAACCTCGACACCCCCGAGCAGCAAGGGCCGACCGGAAACCAACTGATGAGCATCTACGCCCTGACCTACGCGCACCCCTGTCATCCCAATTTCTCCCTCACGCTGTTTCCTTCATTCATTCCAAAGCACTCTTCCAATTAGTGGTGATCACCGAGGCGCGTGCCTCGCCGACGCAAAATGGCCTCAGCAAAAATCAAATCCTCTGGCAAGGTAATCTTGATATTGTCGGGGCTACCTTCGACAATCCACACCTCTTTTCCCATCTCTTCGACGAGCTGCGCATCGTCGGTCCCCAGCAGTTTAGCCTCAGCCGCCTTTTCCACGGCCTCGACCAACCAATCCCTGCGAAAAATCTGCGGCGTTTGTGCCGCGTAAAGCTCCGCCCGTGCGGGTGTCTCCACGACCTTGCCGCCGACAACGCGCTTGACCGTATCTCGTACAGGCGACACCAAAAGCGCCGCACCGTTCTCCCGGGCCACGGCGATGGCCCTGGAGACATCCGAGGGGAGAACCAAGGGACGCGCCGCGTCGTGCACCGCCACCCACTTCACCTCTTCTGGCAAAGCAGCCAACCCCGCGCGCATGGAATCCTGCCGCTCGAGCCCGCCGCTAACCGGTTTCAACAAGCCCGAGACCTCGCTCAGCTGACCTGCCAGCGCTGAATAAAATCCATGGTCGGATTCTGCCAGCACCGGCACAATCCAGCGCACCTCGGGCACCTGTGCCATGGCCAAAATCGAATGCACCAATAGCGGAGTGCCGCCCAAGGGCACAAAGGCCTTGGGAAGATCCGCTGCCAGGCGTTGGCCGCGACCGGCTGCTAGGACAAGGGCTGCCACAGTCATGGGGGCAGAATAGCCGAGGGGGTGCGCTCCGCCCATGCAAAGGCCGACCCCTTGGTCCTTTGCGCTCTTTCTGGCGATCTAGCCGGGAAATAGAGTGAAAGAGTTCGTTACTGCTAAGCTACGCCTTCATCGCAGGAGAAAATCCAATGCTCGTCCATTCTCAGTCTGAGTCCAAGAACCTCGGAGTTTTATTCCTTTACTGCCTGGCCATCAGCAGCCTGATCATGGGCCCTCTCAGCCTTGACGCGAGGGGGGATGCCCTGGAAGAAGGGGCTGCCGAAGAAATCGCCTTGCCCGGAACGGCGGCTCCAGAAGCTTCTGCTTCGGAAGCCACTCCAGCTGCTGCGACGAATGCCTCTTCTGAGGAAACGGAGATCGTCCTTTCCCTTTCCCAAGCCATCGACAACGCCTTGGTTAGCAATCTGGACCTGAGACTCAGCCGCTACGCCCCCGAATTGGCCCTGTCCCGCTGGAAAGAGGCCCACGGCGTCTACGACCCCGATTTCTTCGCCAATTATGGCTATTCCTCGATCAACCGCCCCTCCAGCTTTGCCTTTGACGCCTCCTCGGGCCTACCCGTCATCGAAGCGCGCGAGACCTTTGGGGGCACGGGCGTCGAGGGAGAGATTCCGTTACTCGGTGCGCGTTATGGAATTCAATACAGTGGCGCCCAGGCTGTGACCAAGGGCACAGAGAACATTCTGCTTTCTCCCGAAAATAGTTCAGGAGTGGAGGCCACGTTATCCATTCCACTGTTGCGAGACTTGATTTGGAATCAGTCCTGGACACGGATTCAAAGCAGAGAACTGGAACACCAATCCACGCGCGAGGAGTTTCGCCGCAATATGATGGACATTGTCAACGAAACAGAGCGCGCCTATTGGCATCTCATCGCCACGCGCGAGCAGGTGAGTGTGGATCAAAAGAGCCTCGAGGCCACGAGCGCCTTGCTGGAGCAAACCCAGGCGAAGCTTGAGGTGGGCACCGTCTCCAGGGTGGAAGTCGTCGAAGCCGAAGCAGGCGTGGCCGAACGCGAACTCAAATTGATCACTTCCGAGAATCTTTATCGCGCCGCCCAAGATCGCCTCATCGATATCATTGCCGGCGAACGACTCACAGCCACGACCCAAGTCAGTGTGATGCCTTCGGACACATTGGAGGACGTGAAAATCCGCAGCTTGGACGTCGGCGAATCCATGGAGGCCGCTACCGAGCATCGGCCTGAACTCTCCGCAGCCGCGCTTGCCGTGGAGCAGCGCCAGATCGAGCAGAAGTTTGCCAAGAATCAAAAGCTGCCCCGCTTCGACGTCGATAGCAGCTATGGCGTTCAAGGCCTGACGGGAAAGACGAAAGCTGGAGACAGCTTCGGTGATTACATGGACACTCACGACGAATATGACAACCACAAAAGCTGGAGCACCATGGGTACCTTCTCGATTCCCATAGGGAACCGGACGGCCAGTGAACGCGCGAGCCAAGCTGGGATTGAACTGCGCAAGGCGCACACGGAATACACGCGAACCCATCAGGGCATTGTGATGGAGGTTCGTGAAGCCGTCCGCAATCTGAACTCGGCCGCCCAAGGCATCCACGCCTCAGAACGGCGCAGCGAGGCCGCGAAAGAGCAACTGCGGGCCGAGGGAATTCGACTCAAGTACGGTGATTCGACGCCATTTGATGTATTGCAGCGCGAGCGCGATTTGGTGGACGCGGAGAGCCAACGCATTGGTTCTTATCAACTTTACCGTGTTTCCCTAGCCGCGCTTGAACGGGCCCAGGGCACAATTCTGGATTCCCATAATATTCAGATCGAAGGTGACAGCGCGGTAGAGTAGGATTAGAAATTCACCACCTGAGATCAATCGTAAAGGAAAAGACATCATGGCACTCTTCGGTGGAAAATCGAAAGATGATGAAGGCAAGTCGACTGCCAGCAGCCCTCAACCGGGCTCCGAAACCTCTTCTTCATTTTCACCTTTTAAAAGTCAGTCGGATTCATCAATTTCGAAGGCAAACAAGCCTCAAGGGAGCAGCGGAATGGCAAATATAGGGAAGTCAATCTCCATCCAAGGAGACCTCACGGGAAATGAGGATCTCGTCATAGAGGGCACGGTGAAGGGGCGTGTGGAGTTACCCAATAATCAATTGACCGTTGGTGAAGGCGGCAAGCTCAACGCCGAACTCAACGCCAAGAGCATTGTGATCGTGGGCAATGTAAACGGCAACGTAAACGCTTCGGAACGCTTGGAAATTCATGGTAGTGGCGTCGTCAACGGCGATGTACGCGCACCCCGCTTGATTGTTCAAGAAGGGGCCGTAATCAACGGAAGCGTCGAAATGACCAAGGCCGATACCCAAGCGGGTACGACCACCCCTCCGCTCAAAGCTGAACAACGCAAGGCCGTCTAGACCCGCCATTCAGCCAACGAATCTCGGACAAGAAAAAGCTCCAGGGGAAAACCTCTGGAGCTTTTTCCGTCTGTGCGTACGTTCTATTGGCTGAAGCTCAGGGCTTCTTGACCTTCTTTTTCTCTTCTTCGGGTCCCAACCAACCTTCGAGCATCAGCAAGGTAGGTGAGGCAATGTAGATGGAGGAATAGGTACCCACCAGCACACCCACGGCCATGGCGAAGGAGAACGACCAGATCACCTCGCCGCCCACAAAGAGCAAGGACAGCACGGCCAACAAAGTCGTTCCAGATGTCAGCAAGGTTCGCGACAGCGTCTGATTCACGCTCAGGTTTAGCACCGCAGGCAAGTTTGCCTTGGTGTGCGATTCCATGTTTTCGCGAATGCGATCATACACAATAATCGTGTCGTTCAGGCTGTAACCGACGATGGCCAACAGGGCGGCGAGAACGCTCAAATTGAATTCCAAGCCCAGTAACACAAACAAGCCTGCCGTCACAAAAACATCATGCAACAAGGCCACAAGCGCCCCCGGTGCAAAGCGCACACTGAAGCGGAAGGCCACGTAAATCAAAATCAAGATGCTCGCAATAAGCAGCGATTGAATGCCGTCTCTTTTCAGCTCGGCACCTACACGCGGCCCGACGAAATCCACTCGATCTTCTTGCACGGGGCCAATGCTCTCGCGCAACTCGACCAGGATGGACTTCACCAGCCCGATGTTTTCATGCTCTTCTTCACCGCGGAACTTGATGAGAAATTGCCGGCTGCCCACATCGCCATAACGCACAACGCTGGCATCCTTTACACCCACGGCTCCCACTGCGGCACGGATACTTCCTTCCTCAGCGCCGTCCTGATCAAAGCGAACCTGTATTTCCGTACCACCCGCAAAATCAATTCCCAGTTTCAGGCCATTGGTGAAGAACATTGCCCCAGCCACCAATAAAAAGGCCAGCGACAGGCATGCACACAGCTTCCACTTACTAATGAAATCAATATTCGTCCCTGGAGGAACAATCTGAAAGAACGCCACGTGAGCCTCCTAAATCGACAACTCGGCGAGTTTTCGATCGCCGGGATAGAGCATAAAGAACAAGCGCGTCAGCAAGAGTGCCGACGCAACGCTGGTAAGAATGCCGATGGACAAGGTCACCGCAAAACCTTTAATGGGACCGCTTCCGTACTGGAAGAGCACAATGGCCGTAATCAAGGTCGTGATGTTGGCATCCAGGATGGTCCACGTCGCTCGATTGAAGCCGGTGTCGATGGCCGCGCGTGGCGACTTCCCCACCCGCAGTTCTTCGCGAATACGCTCGAAAATAATCACGTTGGCATCAATGGCCATACCCATGGTGAGCACCAAACCCGCAATACCGGGAAGCGTCAAGGTCGCCCTGACCATGGACATGATCCCCAACAAGACAATCATATTGATCAAGAGAGAAAGGCCCGCATAACCACCCGAGGCTTTGTAGTAGAACAAGATGAAAATCATCACGAGGCTCAAGCCTAAAATACAAGCGCGCATACCACTGCGAATGGCATCCGCACCCAAAGCCGGACCAATGCTGCGTTCTTCTTCCACACCAATGGGAATGGCCAGGGAACCGGAACGCAGGATGATGGCGAGATCAGCCGCTTCCTGCGACGTAAAACTACCTTGGATGAAACCTCTTCCCCCTGGAATGGGGTCATTGATAGAAGGGGCGCTGTGAACATCGCCGTCCAAGACGATGGCGAGTTGTTTATCGCGATTTTCCGAAGCGGTGAGGTTTTTGAAGAGTTTCGCACCGTCGGGATCAAACACAAAGTCCACCACCCAACCCGCGCGTGGATCCATGCGGATGCTGGCGCGATCGAGCTTCTCTCCCGTCACGGCAGCCGTGTCGGGCACGAGGTAGGCATAAAGGACGTTCTCCGTGCCGTCTTCTTTCTGCACAACGGCCACCGAGCCTTCGGGATACCCGTCGGGATACTGTTCAGCCAGGAGTTCTGCTGTGGGTGCTGCGGCTTGTACCAACTTAAACTCAAGCAACCCCGTAATTTCGGTGATGCGAATAATTTGATCGCGATCGACCTGGCTGCCCGGGATCTGTACCAAGATGCGATCTTTGCCGTTTCGAGCCACGACGGAATCTTGAATACCATTAATAGGGTCGGAAACGCGGCGGCGCAGCACTTCCAGCACCTGTGCCATGGCGTTTTCACGCACATCCTTATCCCAGGAGGGCTGCAGCTTATAAATCAGTCGGCCTTCACTGGTGGTTTTCAGATCGAGTACACCGACCTCATCCTGAATCACCCTTTTGGTCGCTTCGAGGGGATCACCCTCTCCTCCGACAGGCCTCACCGCGATTTCGAGGGCCTCTTCATCCACCGCCAATTCCGAGGTCGATATCTTTTTATTACCCAACTCTTCCTTGATCACATCGCGCAAATAGGCGAGTTCGCGCTGCACGGCGACATCCAAATCGGCGCCATACACCAGGTGGAACCCCCCTTGGAGGTCGAGGCCCAGGCGCAAGCCTTCGTCAGGCAAGAAAGCGCTATTCAGTCGCGTGTCTTTGGAAATAAAATTAGAGGCTGTATACAAACCGAACAGAGCAATGACCAAAGCCATGCTGATCGTGCGCCAACGTAAACTCGAGCTCACGACGCTCCTCCTTTATCCGTCTTCTCTGACTTTTTTTGCACGATCTCGATCTTATTGCGACCCGCCTTGATACGCACGCGTTCACCTTTGACCGTGGCCACATCCAAGGTGAGTTCGTCATCCGCAATACCGGACACAGTCCCCCACAAGCCACCTGCCGTCATGACGCGATCGTCTTTCTCAATGGCCGCCACTTTGGCTTCATGCTCTTTCTGTCGCTTTTGCTGTGGACGAATTAATAGGAAATAGAAAATGGCGAAGATCAACACCATGGGCAGCAATTGCAGACCAGCGCCCGGCGCATCGCCAGCCAAAACAATAGTTCCTAGTACCAAATTCATTTTTACACCTCATTGCCGAGGGTCAAACCCCTACCGGCTCCCTGTTTGCGACGCAGGAGGAATAGGCGCCTCCCCTGTTCTTCGCAAGTGGTTGCGCAAGCTCGTTCCCGGGTAAAAGTGGGCCAGAATTTCTCGATAGCCTTTTCCGTCCAGGGCCATGGATTGCGCCCCCCACTGGCTCATTCCAACACCATGTCCGTAACCGGATCCCACAAAAATAAAATTACCCTCTTCCGTGGGTTGGACTTCAAACAAGGTGCTGCGCAAAACAGTAAATCCCAGTAACTCGCGCAGCTCTTTGCCCGAAGTTTTCGCGTTCTGGCGTGTCCCATGAAACGTTATCTGCTCAACCCGGCCGCTTGACGTCCGTTTGGAGATCTCGATCCGTTTAATTTTTCCGACGGCAAATCCCGCAGAGGCCAGAACCCGGCCCAGTTCCTTGGGCGAGAGTTCCAAACGCCAATAAGCGTCAGGGGATTCCCATTCGTCCTCAATGGAGATGCTCACCAGATAAGGAATCTCCTCACCCCACACCTCCTGCGCTGAGGCCGTTTGCCCTCCGGCGTTAGCATGATAGGCGGCAAGAATCGGTTTCCCAAGGTACGAGACGTATTCTCCACTTGTTTTTCGCACGATGGACAGGGCGCGTTCGCGCTCGGCGTCCACACCCCCATAGACCTGACTGGTCGTATCCGAGCGCAAGTCGTAGGGAGCCGCCCTGGACTTTTCCATTTGAGCCATGGCATAGGTCCGTGCCACGACGGCCTGAGCGTACAGCGCTTCGAGTTTCCAAGTGGAATAGGCCTCTCGGAACAGGGTTCCGGCCACATACTCATCCAGAGACAGCTCATTGATGATTAATACCCCGGCTCCTGCCCGCTGGACCCGGATCTGACCTCTGTAATGCTTTTTCGCCCATTCGATGGGCTGACCGCTCTCGATCAGGGCGGCGCGGCCCACGCTCTGGCCGTTGATTTCCAGCCCCGCCCCCTTGATTCCCACCTTTTTCCAGATCTGCCGCGTGGAGCCAGACGCGGTGACACCCAAGCGAATGGGACCCGACCCCTCGTACAGCAAGACTCGAACCAGCTCGTCCGTGGCCGCCCCAGCCAGCGCGGGCACGGAAAAAGCCGCGCACACAAAGGTCATGAAGCCGACAACAAAGAAAGCCGCACGAGAGTAATGAGATTTCCGTCTCACTCTTGCGCGGCCTCCAATGAAAGGCGAAGCGATAGTCACTTCTATATTACGACTTCCCGGCGTTCCTACTTCCCGGCAGCTTTGCGCAGGACGTCGGCTCGATCCGTTTCTTCCCATTTGAATCCCAAACCTTCGCGACCGAAATGACCGTGGTAGGAGGTCTGGCGGAACTGCGGACGGCGCAGGTCCAATTCACGGATAATGGCGCTGGGCGTCAGGTCAAACTGATCGCACACGATGTTTTCCAAGGTCTCATCGTCCACGGACCCTGTTCCAAAGCTATCGACGCGAATGGAGACCGGCTTGGCCACACCGATGGCATAGGCCAGTTGCACCTCACAGCGCGTCGCCAAGCCCGCAGCCACCACATTCTTGGCAACCCAACGCGAGGCGTAAGCAGCGCTGCGATCCACCTTTGTGGAATCCTTGCCCGAGAACGCGCCACCACCGTGTCGGCCCATGCCACCGTAGGTGTCTACGATGATCTTGCGACCGGTGAGACCCGCGTCGCCCATGGGACCGCCCACGACGAACTTGCCCGTGGGATTCACATGGAAGGCTGTTTTGTCGTCAATCAGGGCACCCGGCAAAGTGGGCCGAATAACTTTTTCGATGATCTCTTTGGATAGCTGATCGTGGGACACATCCTCGGAGTGCTGTGTCGAGACGACCACGGCATCGATTCGCACCGGCTTGTCGCCGTCGTACTCCAAGGTCACCTGGGACTTGGCGTCGGGGCGCAAATAAGCAAGCTCACCCGACTCCAAGTGGGCGCGATGGGCCTCGATGAGTTGGTGGGCATAGCGAATCGGAGCTGGCATGAGTTCCGGGGTTTCGTCACAGGCATAACCAAACATCATGCCCTGATCGCCGGCACCCAGTTCCTGGTGCAAGCCTTCGCCCTCGGTCACACCCTGGGCGATGTCGGGAGACTGCTTGCCCAAGGCGATGAGCACACCACAGGTGGCACCGTCAAAACCCATGTCGGAGCTGGTGTATCCAATGTCTTTGACCACCTGGCGGACCAGCGCGGTGTAATCGACATTGGCGTTGGTGGTAATCTCACCGGCCAGCATCACGAGCCCTGTAGTGGTGGCTGTCTCACACGCAACGCGCGAGCCTGAATCTTGCTCGAGAATTGCATCGAGGACGGCGTCCGACACCTGGTCGCACATCTTATCGGGATGGCCCATGGAGACGGATTCGGAAGTAAAAAGGGATCGACGTGCCATAATAGCTCCTGTTAGAAATCTGAAGTGGTGCGCAAGTTAGTTCAATGTCCCCCTAGCTTCAATCGCTGAAACCAGGAGCGCCAGCGGCGCCCCACCGGCAAGTAATAAGCAATTCTCTGTGTCTGAATAGGGGTTCTAGCTCTCCCCCAGCATCCGTTTAGCTCTCTCGCCCCTCAATCAGCAGTCCAAGGCGTCGCACGGCATCTTCGGCATCGACACCCACCGCACGAATGCGAAGCGTCGTTCCGGGGCTGGCGGCTAGGGATAGCAAGGACAGCACACTGTCGCCATTAACCCATTCATCGCCTCTGGAAACAAGGACTTCGGATTTGTACTCAGCCGCAAGCGTGACGAACTGCCCGGCGGGGCGAGCATGCAATCCATGTTCTGCACCCACGACGAATGCCTGTTCGTATTCAGCCGCTGTCATTTCATTTCCCGTCTCCAGGATCCAAGGGGAGAAGATCGCTGGCGACCGAAATATTGCGTTGCCCGTAATCGCGAATGAAACGCGCGAGTTCATCCAGTGTGCGTTCTTTCTTCAATGTGGCCAGCTTGATCAGCATGGGAAGATTGACGCCCGTGACCACCTCGACTTTGCGCTCGTTCAAAAAGGAAAGACTGATATTGGAGGGCGTACCACCGAACATGTCCGTCAACACCAACACGCCCTCGCCTTGATCGGCTTTCTTCAAGGTCTCTTCGATGGCCGCGCGCATTTCTTCTACGGTTTGTTCGGGCTCTACGGACAGCGCATAAAACTCTGGCGCACCCGGGACGATCAGACGCAACGCCCGAATGAATTCCAGTCCCAAGCTGTAATGCGTCACTACTAAGACACCAACACTCATTATTCTTTCCTCACATCGCGGTGCGTCACATTTACCTGGTGACCTGCCGCGGCAAGACTTTGTGCAATGGACTCGGCCACCGCGACGGATCGATGTCGCCCCCCGGTACAACCCACCCCGATGGTGAGATAGGCTTTTCCTTCGGCATCGTACAATGGCATTAAAAACGACAGGAGGCGATCCAAGTGCTCCAGAAACGCCTTGGCCTCCGTCGCCTCCAACACAAACGCTGCAACTTCTGGATCCAACCCCGTGCGCGCCTTCAAGTCAGGCTCAAAATAGGGGTTGGGCAGAAATCGGACGTCGAAGAGTAACTCGGCTGCCTTGGGTGTGCCAAACCGAAAACCAAAGGAACTTAGGTTAATTACGGTCCTACGTTCCCTACCTGACACATCACGCAAAACAGCCTCTTTGAGCTGGTGAACGTTCATATCTGAGCTATCCAGGACGAAATCGGCCAAACCCGCCACTTCTCTCAGTAAATGCCGCTCCAAATCCACGCCGTCCTCGACGTTCCCCGTCGGGGCCAGGGGATGTACCCGCCGCGTCTCCCTGTAGCGATTGACCAAAACCTCATTGGAGCATTCCAGGAACAGGATCCGGACCTGGGCGCTCTGCTCGCGCAATTCGCCGATCATCTGGGGCAAACCCGACAAAAAGGCCTTCTCTCGGGCGTCGATGGCCAGGGCAATACGCTCCACCGAGGCCTCTGCCTTGCTGCACAAGTCCAGAAATTGTTCAACGAGCATGGGCGGCAAGTTGTCAACGCAGTAAAAGCCCACATCTTCCAAGGCCGCCATGGCCGTACTTTTCCCACTCCCCGACAGCCCACTCACCACTACGATTTCTGGGACAGATTTCTTCATGACGATCTCATCCCCCCGATCCGTGCATCCAAGCGTTCCGCGGCGCTTTGCCCGAGACCGCGCTGCAAGTGATCTCGCGCCGCCAATTCGACCACGGTGGCCAGGCTATCCAGCGCACGGAGGGGAAGAAGTAAGCGGGGGATTTCCACCTCGGCCAAGGCCACCCGCTCCCGTTCCACGCCGGTACGATCATACACCTTCCCTGGCACCCAACTCTCAAGATCACAAATCAAGTCCACACGGTGATGGTCGAGAACGGCTTCGGCGCCGTAGAGCTCAGAAATATCCACAATGCCCACGCCGCGAATTTCCAGATGGTGGCGAATCGCATCGGGGCTGCGTCCCATGAGCCCTCCCGCTGCTGCAGGCGCAAGCAAGACCACATCGTCCGAGACCAAGGAAAAACCGCGTCGAATCAGCTCCAAGGCACACTCACTCTTGCCTATACCACTGATGCCGCGCAGCAAGATGCCCACACCCAATACAGCCACCAAGGTGCCGTGACAGCGAGTGCCTGAGGAATCACCGACCGCCAAGGGTCCGCGAATCACAGGGTCGCCCGCCCTACTAGAAACGGGCGTCCTCGGCTTGGATGGCTTGTACAATCTCTTCACACGTCTCTGCCTCGAGTAGACTTTCTCGAAACGTTTCATCGCGCAGGAAGCGCGAAATGCGGGCCAGGGCCTTCAGGTGCTGCCCACCCGAACTCTCGGGGACAACCAGCACGAAGAAAAGATGCGTGGGTTGACCGTCTATGGAATCAAAGTCGACGCCCTTGCGACTGCGTGCAAAAGCGACCAGGAGTTGATTGAGGTTGGCAATGCGGCCGTGAGGGATTGCCACCCCTTCACCCATGCCCGTGCTCTGCAGGCTTTCGCGTTCGCGAAGCACGCTAACCAATTTTTCTGCATTCAAGCTCGGCTCGGTAGCAGCCAGTACATTGGCCATCTCGACGAGGGCCCCATCTTTGTCCTTCGATTCGAGATCGAGGATCACTGCTTCCTGCACAAGAATATTCGAGATCTTCATCGCACTCCCCAGATATCGGCGGGCAAGTTACCCGACTATGCGACGTTTCGTCGAGGAGAGAAGGTTCATTGATTCACGATATTTCGTCACGGTTCGGCGCGCAATATCGATATTGGCCACTTTCAGCATTTCGGCGATGCGCTGATCGGAGAGGGGACGGCGCGAATCCTCATTAATAATGATGCGCCGGATCTTTTCCTTCACGCTTTCGCTGGCAATGGATTCACCGTTGAAGCGCCCGATGCTCGAATTAAAGAAATATTTCAACTCAAAGACGCCCTGCGGGGTATGTACGTACTTATTGGTTGTCACCCGGCTCACCGTGGATTCATGCATTTCGATGTCCTCGGCCACGTCGCGCAAGTTCAAGGGAACCAGGTATTGGACCCCTTTTTCGAAAAACTCGCGCTGGAAGCGAATCAGGCTCTTCACCACTTTATAGATGGTGCGTTGGCGCTGATGAATGGACTTGATCAGCCAGAGCGCTGACCTCACTTTGTCTTGCACATATTCCTTGGTATCCGCGCTGGTGTCTCGTTCCTTACCCAAGAGATCGCGGTAGAAGTTGCTCATGCGCAATTTGGGCATGCCATCTTCATTCAAAACAATATGAAAATCTTCCCCCACTTTATACACATAGATGTCGGGGGTGATGTAGACGGGATCATCTTCGGCATAAGCGCGTCCGGGCTGGGGATCCAGCTGGGCGATGTCACGAGCCAGGGCCGCAACGTCCTCGATGCTGACATCCAGGCTGCGTGCGATGGAGCGGAAGTCTTTGCGTTGCAGGGCGTCCAGGTGTTGGTCGATCACCTTGTAAACCAAGGGATCTCCCATGCCCGTAGTGGGCAATTGCATCATCAAGCATTCACGCAAGTCGCGTGCGGCAATGCCGGGCGGATCCAACTGATGCACTTTGCGCAGCACCGAAGCCACCATGTCTTCTTCCACACCCGCGCTGCGCGCAATCTCTAAATTCGAGGCCTTGAGATAACCGTTGGCATCCAGATTACCCACGATCCAGTTGGCCACCTCCGCCTCCTGCTCGTCAAAGTCCGAGAGATGGATCTGCCATTCCAAGTGATCAGCCAGGCTTTCGCGCTTGGTCAGCGTCGCGTCAAAGGCACGCTCCTCGTCGTCGCCGGGTGCCTGGTTATAAGAGGTTTGGGGACGGGAATCGATGTAATCCTGCCAGTCGACATCGGCCACCTTCTCGGCATCAGTGGGCTCGCGATTCTCGGCCACCTCGCCGGAATCGACGGGTGAAACATCCGGTGTCTCCGCTTCGCGCGTGGCCTCCAGCGACGAGCGATCCTCCTCGGCGGCTTCCACCTCTTCCAAGACGGGGTTTTCTTGCAGCTCTTGCTGAATGAGATTCGACAACTCCAGCCGGTTCAACTGCAGAAGCTTGATGGCCTGCTGCAACTGCGGCGTCATGACAAGCTGCTGCGACAGCTTGATGGTTTGTCTTAGCTCAATAGGCATGTCGATCCTTACATCTGATCTACATTCGTTTTCCAACAATCACGATGGTCGAGCCCCAAGCTCTCAGGCCACCGTCCGGCTTCAGTGCTATTTGAGCCGGAAGTTCTCCCCTAAATAAATTTCACGCACCAGGGGGTCCTCAGCGATCTCTTGCGGGGATCCATGTCGCAAGATGGTTCCATCCTTGATGATGTAGGCCCGATCACAAATCGCGAGCGTTTCCCGTACATTATGATCGGTAATTACGACTCCAATCTTTCGCTCTGACAGCTCAGAAATCATCTTTTGGATGTCCATCACAGCAATGGGATCAATGCCCGAAAACGGCTCATCGAGCAGAATAAAGCGTGGATTCAAGGCCAATGCGCGGGCTATTTCCACTCTGCGACGTTCTCCGCCCGATAGCGAGTCTCCCCGCAGGTGAGATTTCTCAGAAAGACCCAACTCTTTCAGCAGTTGAGGCAGGCGGCGGCGTCTCAAGCCGCGATCCGGCTCCACCACCTCCAGCACCGCCATCACGTTCTGCTCTACGGTCAGTTTGCGAAATACCGAGGTCTCCTGGGGCAAGTAGGTGATGCCCAAACGCGCCCGGCCCTGTACAGGGAGGCGAGTAATCTCCGTGCTGTCCAGCATCACTCGACCGGAGTTGGGCCGAACCCCGCCGATGACCATGCCAAAGGTCGTGGTCTTGCCCGCACCATTGGGGCCGAGTAGACCCACGACTTCACCTGAATGAACTTCAAAATCGAGTTCGCGCACCACCTCGCGCTCGCCGTAGCACTTGGTCAACGCTACCGCCGCCAGGCTGCTCGTCGCGGTGCTGGCTTGGGGGCTAGCTTGAGTGTTGGCTTGGGTGTCAGTCACGGAGCCTTCCCTCCCGCTGAGTCCTGCTCCTCGGATTCCTTGGGCGCCACGTTCACCTTCACATCGATTGAGGCTTTCACCACACCCGTTTCAATCTGCACGTCGATTCGACCGGCGCTCAAGCGATCTGCCCCGCTGACCATCAGGGCGTCGCCCTCGCAGATCAAGCGATCCTCAGCGCGTACATAAGTAGCGTGGTCACAGGTGAGCTTGCGGCCTTCTTGTTCCATAATCACGTTGCCTGTGGCAATCAAGCGGTCGGGGTCACTGGAGCCCTCGGGATAAAAGGCTTCCAGGACATCGGTGTGCAGAGTCATTTCACCCTGGACCACCACGACATTCTTCCGGAACAGGAACTTCTTCTTCCCCTCCTGCATCACGGCTTCGAGATCGTCGGCGTTAATGGAGATGGGTTGATCGCTATGACTTAAAGGAGCTGCAGCTTCGGCTGACCCGACACAGGGCAATGCAACAAGAAGAGCAAACAGCAGCGCCAGACCTTGCTTCATTTGCTAGCTCCACCCTGGGATTGCGTGTCACTTGTGTCGCTCTCAGCGCTGTCGTTCGGGTCCTGCAGCAGTTGCGCCTTGGTCAGTTGGAGTCGGTCTTCGCGCACCCAATACTGGAAGCCTCCGCCGCGTAGGGTTCCGCTGACTTCGGTTAACAGTACGGGAACATCCCCTGAAATAAGTGCCCGTTTATCGTCGTATTGCGCAGACTGCGTTTCAAAGCGTCGCCCATCAGCCATCTCGCCTTTCACATTGCCTTCGCCTTGGAAATCACCGCTGTTCAAGTCAATGACACCGCGATCGCAGCGCAACCAAAACTCCTTGTTCCCCACATCCGACTTGGTTTCGACGCTCATTCCATGGAGTTGCACGCGGTTGGCGGTGATATCGAATTCAGCCTCGTCGGCCCTGAGCAATACATGGCTAACGCCACCTTCACTCTTCACATAGGTCACACCAGAGAGTGTTACCTCGGACACGCGGGCACCCTCCTCCACTGGTGCGTTGGCCTCTGCCAAAACCGGTGAGGCCCCGCCCAAGAGCACAATGCTCAAGCCGGCCAGCACTCCGGTTCGCACCACCAGACCGAGCATGACATCCAAAGCAGAGCGACAAAGGCTTCCTTGAGAAGCCTCTGGGCAATCCGCGTGGCGAAAGGCGTATATACAGGGGGCAAGGCTGTTCATATGCAAAAAACATACCACTCAAGGCATGCCTGTACAACCGAGCTAATTGAAAAGGTTTTTAGGGTTATTCTTCCTCGTGGCCAACCAGGGTGGCTACGGGTTCGTGCATACCGATCCAGTGCGCGGGGCGCATGATCAAATAGTCGATCATCACGCCTACAGGGTGCAAGATATAAGCAACGATACGCAAGGGGTGCCCTGCGTCCTTGGCGTCGTACTCGTCAGCTGCAACTGGACCCGCACTTGCGCTCAAGGCCATGACCAAGAGTGCTGCCGCTAGCTTTTTTCGCAGTCCCGTGTTTCGAAGACTCATCTTCCCGACCTCCGTACCTATCTTCGGCTCTTCGGCAGAGTAGCCCTAAAAGAAAAGACTGCCGATGCTTTGACCAATATTTTTCAGCTGTCCCCACGGGAAACATAGCCTCCACTTCTTCACCAAGGGCCTAGGGCCTAGGGCCTAGGGCCTGTTGCAGCGCGTGAGGAAACGGTCCAGGGCGTTGGCAAAATCCTGGCACTCGCGCTGGGAAAGCGGTGGGGGGCCACCACCGACCTGGCCAGCGCTGCGCATCTCATCCATAAAATTACGCATCCCGAGGTAGTGGCCGATGTTCTCCTCGTCGTATTCCATCCCGCGTGGGTTGATGACGTGTGCGCCCTTTTCAATGGCCGACGCAGCCAAGGGGATGTCTGCCGTGATGACCAGGTCTCCCGCTTCTAAATGCTCGACGATGTAGTCATCGGCAACATCGGGACCACTGGCCACCTTTACAGTGTTAATGAGTGATGAGGAGGGTGTGCGAAGGCTTTGATTGGCCACAAGCGTCATGGGCACCCCTACCCGATCCGCTGCGTAATAAAGGGTTTCCTTGATGGTCCCTGGACAAGCATCTGCATCGACCCAGATATGAACGTTCATTGATTAAATGCCTTGGAAACCGTGTCTGTCAAAGCGAAATTTCTTTGCTTTCATGTTTAATCTAAAGCGTCGTGGGAGGATAATAGAGTGGGAGGATAAAAGAGATGGCAGCCCCTACATCACCGTTAAAACACATCGTAACGGACCACACTTTAGTCGACGAGAATCCGCGCCATAAGTTGCTCTTAAGGGTCCTCGATTACGCCCTGATCATCGCACTTTCCGGCTTTGCGATCTACGTCGTGGTGATCGTGTTCTCCATGCTCTCCGCATTGACCGGAGAGCCCCCTCCCCCAACCGTGCCGGTAGCCCCGGTACCGGTGGTACCCGCACCCTAGGAGAACCTGACCACAAAGAACTCATGCTTCGAACTGAGGCTTCGACCAGGACGATGAATGGGTGCGCACGAAATCGGCCGTCTGTCCGCTACTCCAACCCCGGAGGCAGCTGAGAGTCTTCTGGACAGCTCCAACGCACCGTCGGCGAGTTGTACGCCCCATAACCCCAGAGTGGCAACAAGATCTCGGTAACATCATCGTTGTTGCACTCACCGTCGCCTGAGACGTCACAAATAGCCCAGTTGTTGCCAGGCTGGGTGTACGCCCCGTACCCCCAGAGCG
This sequence comes from Pseudomonadota bacterium, assembly GCA_003353845.1. Taxonomy (GTDB): domain Bacteria; phylum Myxococcota_A; class UBA9160; order UBA9160; family JADFDR01; genus GLO-12. Next base: position 31,291 of record PIVT01000034.1, read on the forward strand.
CCAACAGAATCTCGGTAACATCATCGTTGTTGGTGGCGCCATCGCCGTTGATATCGCCACACTGACAAGCGTCGCCGATACCGTCGCCGTTGGTATCTGTGTTGTCGGCGGCGGCAATCCCGGGGCAGAGATCATCGTCATCACAAACCCCGTCTTCATCGTCATCACCTCCGAGATCGACGCAGGGATCTGCCGGCACACAGTCGATGCTATTGTCATCGATACCGGGACAAATATCGTCCGCGTTGCAGACCCCATCAGCGTCATCGTCGTCACTCACGGCACAGGCTTGCAAACAGTCCGCAATGCCGTTGGCATCGCTGTCAGCCAAGTCATCAGCACCGGGACACTGATCCGTGTCGTCGCAAATGCCATCTGCATCGCTATCACCTGACTCATCGGCGCCGGTGCAGAAGTCAGTGTCATTGCAGTTGATATCGCCGTCGTCGTTGCCGCTGTCATCATTGCCGTGACATTGATCAATGTCATCACAAAGGTTGTCACCGAAAGCCGCATCGGAGTTGCCTGCGGCGTCATTTCCATCGCAGACATCGAGATCGTCACAGACATTGTCGCCATACGCCGCATCCGAATTTCCCGTAGCGTCGTCGCCCTGGCACTGATCGTCGGCGTCACACACGCCGTCGCCATCCGTGTCATCGGGATTATTCAACGGACAAGGATCGGTGTCATCACACACACCGTCACCATCGGCGTCACCCGTGGCGTCGTTACCTTGACACAGATCACTGCTATCACACACGCCGTCACCATCCGTGTCATTGGGATTATCCAATGGACAAGGATCGGTATCACCACACAGACCGTCACCATCGGCATCACCTGTGGCGTCGTTGCCTTGACACAGATCAACGCTATCACACACGCCGTCACCATCCGTGTCATCGGGACTGTCTATTGGACAGGGATCCATAAAGTCACACACCCCGTCACCATCCGTATCGGTGAGGTCACCGCCACATTCCTGCACGTTGTTGCACACGCCGTCACCATCATCATCGCCAGAAGCGTCATCGCCAACACACAGATCGTCGCTGTCACATATGCCATCGCCATCCGTGTCATCGGGATTGTCTAACGGACAAGGATCATATTCATCGCACTTGCCGTCACCATCGGTGTCGGCAAGACACGGATCGTAGAGATCACAAATACCGTCACCATCGGAGTCGACAATAGGCGTCGTGTTGTCGGGATCGCAAACATCACCGATCGAATCACAATCAACATCGGCCTGATCGTTATTGTAGTCATAACCACAATTATCTTGGACATTGGGCCAACCGTCGTCGTCGCGATCTCGCTTCTGGCAAGCATCACCCTGCGGCGACTCGGGGGGAACCTGCAAAAGCTCAGTTTCCAAGTTGGCGTTTTCCTGACCTGGGTTGTAGTGAGTGGCACAGTTGTCACAAGCATCGCCCCACTGATCCTGCAGCGGATCACCACCCGTGCCATCCAACTCGACAACGGTCAACACGCCGTCTACTAAAAGAGTTCCGTTGGTCTGATCCGGGTTGAACACTGTGGGACAGTTATCCTCGTCATCGGGCCAGCCATCGGTGTCGCTATTATTGGGCTGGCAGACATCGCCGATGCCATCACCATTGATGTCGGCCTGGTCGTCATTGAAGTCGAGCGGACAGTTATCCTCATCACATTCGACACCATCACCATCCACATCATCAAGACCGGCTGGCGGGATGTACACACGATTGATCTCGTAGCCCTTCAAGAACAGGTAAGTATTCGAGTCCGTTTGGGGCTGTGAGGGAGCCGGAGGATTGGGCAACTCCTCCTCGGACATGGTAAAGACAGAAGGCGTGACACCGTGTTGCAAATCACCGCTAAAGACAAAGTTATTGAGCCGCAAACCCATCTCACCATTTGAATACTCCATGTCGAAATCCCTGTAGTAGGTCTTTCCGTTTTCCATACCTCCCAAATTACAGGAGCCACCCTCACAATGAATCCAACCATTGGTGTGATAATTTGTAAGATTGGTAGCCCAAGAAATGCTAGACCCATTCAAGGTGCCCAGCGCGGGGCCATCGGGACCATCGGCTCCTGTGTAATCAAAGTGGGTGTACACATAAGCGAGACTTGCAGACCCTGCCGTGAAGTACATGCCTATGCTGTAATCCGTCATCTGGACCGAAGTCGCACTCACATCAATACCGGTTCCCGTGTAATCATCTACGAAAGTCAGGGTCAAGCGCGAAGGAGTGCCCGCAGGATTTGGTGCCCAATCCGGGATGTCCAGATGGACGGCACCCGAATCAATCACACCAGCGTTTTCCTGATAGCCCCAGGAACCATCGGTATCATAGCCAATAGGCCCTGGATCCCGATTACCCGCACCCAGCGGGGTGTTGCGGACATTCAGCAAACTTCCGGTGGAAGAGTTCCCACTACCCCCGTCTTTCCAGTTGGCCGGCAGAACCTGGTTGGCAATGTCGTAGGTAACCACCCAAGTCCCCGGGTTTCCTTCGGGACCATTGCACTCGTCACAAATGTTTCCAAGTCCGTCGCCATCGATATCGACCTGGTCGTCGTTGTAGTCATCGGGGCAGTTGTCGCAAATATCGCCAACGCCATCGCCATCCACATCTTCCTGAAGGGCGTTGGCATCCAAGGGACAGTTATCGACAGTATCGGTCAAACCATCGTCATCGGAATCTGGATCGTAATCGACCGTGACCGTGATCGAGCCGACTCGGAAGGTGCTGTTCCCGAACACCCCACCTACCGGGGTGGCGATCGAGAAGGTAATCACCTCACTGCCCACCGCGTAATCCCAGTTCGACAGGTCGCCACCACTCTGGGTTGCGTTGTTCTCGTCAATGGTGATGGCCGAGCCACCGTCCAGGCTCAGCAACGCACGCTCGCTGGTAAAGATTGGCTCGAACAGATCGAAGTGGATGCTATCGAGGGTCACCCACGTAGCGGGCTCCGCAAAGGAGAAGCTGAACGTGAGTGCTTCCCGGCTCGTACCACCGCCGAGAGGACTAGAGTTGTCGAGGTTGTCGCTATCGCAGCAGCCACCGCTGTCGTTGCCCAGGCCCGAAGAGTTTTGGGTAACCGAACCGGCGGCTGGCGTAACGGTCAACGTAACGCCGTCACCCAAGTCCCAGGGTCCGGTTCCGCCACTCGTGAAATCAATTGTAAGAGCAGCCGCGCTCTGCGTGAACACCGGACCCGCAACAACCAACAAGATCACCGTAACCATTCCAGCGATCATTCGAATCACGTCGAGTTTGGGCTTCTGGCCTACCTCTGATAAGCCCTCACGATTTTTCGACTCACCCGCCACACCAAAGCGCACGCGCACGTGCACATCGTTCCGATACATCCCGATCCCCTCATATTTGATACCCGGCGGGGCCTTGTAATCCCCTTACTCCCCGCCAAAGATCCTGGTATTAATAATCGTGTCTAAATAGTTACCCTGGCCACTGCAATTGACGTGCCAGGTAAAATTTATTTATCCATAGTAAATTCGGCTATTTACGAGTGTGGATGCGTTTGAATGATGCGGGATAGGAAAATATTTACATTTATTAGGAATTTCAACGGACTTCAAGATCCACAATTACAGATAAAGCGGAAACCGCCCCTCCCGAATTTGGATTGCAGTAAACATGTAAAGTTGCACACGACTCTCTTTGGCTACTACGCAGAGTTAGTGCGCACGAAGTCGGCTGGGGTCTGCCCGGTCCAGCGGCGGAACGCCTTGGTGAAGGCGCTGGGGTCTGAGAACCCTAAAAGAAAGGCGACTTCATCGATTTCCCGCTTCTCTTTCGTCAAGTAATGCCGGGCCAGCTCGGCACGCACATCGTCCAAGATCTCTTGGTAACTCGTCTCTTCCTCTTGGAGCCGCCGCCGAAGCGTGCGGTTGCTCATATTAAACTGTGCAGCAACACCGTCGGCCGTAAGGTTGCCCAGGGGCACCATGGACAGGATGCAGGCTCGGACCCGCTGGGGGAATCGAGCGCTGGTTGGGATACTGGCGAGCTGATCGGCGGCGTAGCGTTCCAATAGCTGTCTGAGAGCGGCATCGGCGGAGGGGTTCAAACTGTCCATCATCGAGATCGGAAACAAGACCCCGTCTTCGTCCGCATCAAAGCGAATGGGGATTCGAAGGATCCGCTCGTATTCATCGGCGTAATCCGGGGCGGGATAAGAAAACCTTGCCTCTAAAGGCTCGGATCCACCGGCCCAGAGAGCCCGGCTGATCGTGACGGTAAGCCCGATGGCATACTCCGTTGTAAAACGGCCTGCCTGCTGATCTTTACCCGTTGCACAACGGATGAAAGCGACTTCGTCATCACTCTCCAAATCGCACTCGAAGTCTTCCCAAAGCAGTGGAGTCAGGCCCTTCACAAGCTCGAAGGCATTGCGCACCGATTCACTGGCCGAAGCCAGATAACCGATAATGCCCAGGGTATTTGCCTTCACCAGGGTGGAAACCCGAAGCGCAATGGCCGGATCGCCCGTGACCTCACTCGCGACCTGCCACAGGGTCTGAAATTTCTGTTTGGGAAATCGCGTTTTGGTGTTTTCGAGAGCGGATTGGGGGATGCCAACACGGTCCAGAATGTCCTTCGGGTCCAAACCCTCGCTTTCGAGGTACTCGAGCAGCGGGAGAATCACATTCACCGAGCCTGTTGGACCCATTTTTGAAGCAGCTTCAGACATAATCGAGCCTGCTCCCTGGGGTCTCCACAAACATGCAAAATTCCTCTTTGTCCAAGGAGAGGAACTCTCCTTACCACTGGCCAAAATCGACCAAACACAGGACCGGACCGGACAAGATCCTCCCCGGAAACTCCCTACTTTTTGCCTCTTGCGATTTCGCAAAGAGAAGAGATAGGGTAGACGATCAAGTTCCGGCATGCCCGCTGAAGTGGCATGTAGCGGGAAAGTCATGCTTATCCTATTAAGCCGTTCAGCGTGAGCAAGGTGGAAAAATCTGTGAAAACGAAACTGACCCGACGAGGCTTTCTCCTGGCCACCGGGAGTACCGCTACGGTCGCCCTCCTGAATCTCCGCTGTTCCGATTGGGGCGAGACTCCAATCGCCAGCGAGAAGAAGGCAATCCTCCAAAAACTGCGCAAGGTCCGCTACGGCAGCTTTGACGATGTCTACCGCAACAAGTGGACCTGGGACAAGGTGGTGCGCGGCACCCATTATTCCAACTGCGGCTACCAGCGCTGCGCCTGGAACATCTACGTCAAGGACGACATTGTCTGGCGCGAGGAGCAAAATTCCACCTACGAGCAGGTCAACCCCGATGTCCCGGATTTCAATCCGCGCGGATGTCAAAAAGGGGTCTGTTTCAGCGACCGTATGTACGACCAGTCCCGCCTTACACAACCACTGAAACGAATTGGCGAACGCGGTGAAGGCAAGTGGAAACGCGTCAGCTGGGACGAGGCGCTCACAGAGATCGCCGACAAGTTCGTCGACGCCATGATCGACGAGCAGGATGGCCCCGGTTCCATCTATTGGGACCTGGGTTCCTCATCGAGCAACGGTTGTCACGCCGTGGGCCTGACGCGCACCGGCTACCTGCTCGACACGCCCATCCTCGAAAACACCACGGAGATGGGCGATCACGCCCCCGGCGTCACCACCACCGCGGGCAAGATCATCTTCACCAGTTCCATGGATGATCTTTGTTACAGCGACATGGTTTTCATCTGGGGTGGGAATCCCAACTACACCCACATTCCCCAGGCGCACTTTATTTACGAAGCGCGTTACAAGGGCGCCTATGTTGTCTGCGTGACCCCCGACTTCAGCCCCTCTTCCATTCATGCGGACGAATGGGTGCCGGTCAACATCGGAACCGATGCCGCCCTGGCCCTCTCCATGGTCCAGGTCATCATCGAAGAGAAAACCTACAAGCCCGACTTCATGGTTGAGCAAACGGATATGCCCTTTCTCATTCGCGTCGACAACGGGGAGTTCTTGCGCGAAAAGGACTTCGACCCCAAGGGCGCGGACGACGTGTTCTATGTTTTTGACACTGCAAAAAACGAAGCCGTCGAGGCCCCGAAGCGAAGTTTGGAGTTGGATAAGATCAAACCTGCGCTGGAGGGCATGTTCGAAGTAAAAGTTCACGAAGGCACGCTAAAAGTTACGACCGTATTCGAGCAACTGAAGGAGCGGGTCAAAGATTACACTCCGGAACAGACCGAGAAGATCACGGGCGTGAGCGCTTCCCAGGTTCGCAACCTGGCCAGACGCTTCGCCAAGGCAAAGGCCTGCTCCAATATCCCACAGAGTGGTCTTTCCAAGCACTACCACGGCATGGAGATGGAGCGCAGCATCATGTTGCTCTTTGCCCTGGGCGGCCATTACGGAAGAAAGGGTGCGAATTACAACGCCATCCCCATGCTTTCCATCTCGGGCAGCGAGGCCATTAACGTAGCCAGCGGGAAGCACTCACCTAAAATCGGGATCGGCATGATGACGGCGAAAATGGCGCCTGAGATCATCAAGTTGAAGATAGCCGGCTACTCCGACGAAATGATCCTCTACCATTTTGCCCGCGAAGATTACGCCCGAGGCAATATCGTATCGACGCCCTTGCTCTACTATCAACACTGCGGACTCAAAGAGTTGTACGGCAGTGCCAAGAGCTGGGATCCCGATCTCAAACGAGAGTTCGCCGATTTCTTCCAAGAGGCCGTGGACAAGGGTTGGCAGCATGTGCCCAAAACAGCGCCGCGCATCTTGTTTGCCGTCGGGGGCAATATATTCCGCCGCGCGCGCGGTTATCACAAGATCCAGGAACACCTGCTACCCAAACTAGATCTGTTAGTGACGGTGGATATTCGCCTGAGCAATACCGCCCTTTACAGCGACTACGTGCTCCCGGCAGCGGGTTATTACGAGAAGGATGATATCGCCTGGGCTTCCGGCTGCGCTCCCTACAGCCATGCCACCACTGCAGCCGTCAACCCCGTTGGCAATTCAAAAACGGACTGGGAGTTCCACTGCCTGATCCTGAAAAAAATTCAGGAACGAGCCATCGCACGCGGCATCACCACCTACACAGATCGCCACGGCGAAGATCGCCGTCTGGACACCTGCTACGACGACTTCACCTTCCAACGGCGGTTCACCGAAGACAATCCAGAGGACATGCTCCAAGAAATGTTGGAGGTGACCACCAACTTGAATGGCATCGGCTGGAAGGAACTCAAGGAGAAGGGCTTTGAGCGCTTTACTGGCGTGGGTACCGGTGTGGCTCATGTGGGCAACGCTGGAGACATCAAACCCGGCGAAACCCTTGTGGCCAACTCTTTTTATACCGAAAAGAAAATCCCCTGGCCCACACTAACAAGGCGCCTACAGTTCTATATCGACCATCCCTTCTACCAAGAGTTGGACGTGGTACTGCCGAAACACAAAGACAGCCCACCCGTTGGCGGCAATCATCCGCTGAAGATGACCAGCGGACACAATCGCTGGTCCATCCATGCCATGTGGCGCGATTCCAAACCTCTCTTGCACTTGCAACGCGGAGTTCCACTGATGTACGTACACCCCGACGATGCCAAGGATCGCGGAATCGACGATGGCGATACGGTGCGTGTGTTCAATGATCTCGGTGACTTTGAAATCATGGCCGCGGTGTCGCCCTCGCTAAAGCCCCGCCAGGTTGTGATCTATCACGCGTGGGAACAATTTCAGTTCAAGGACGGGAAATCGCCACAGATGCTAACGCCGAGCCCACTCAATCCCATCCAATTGGCCGGAGGTTATTTCCACCTACAGCCCATGGTGCTGATGCAGTCGCCGGGATGTACCGACCGGGGAACCCGCGTCGACATGGAGAAGGTCCAGCCGGACGCGCTACCCGCAGCATGATTTTTAGTAATACGGCATTCGCAAGAGAATGAACTTTCGATAAACAAGTCCCACACGAACGAATTGGAGAAATAGCCATGCGTGAAGCAGTCATCGTCGAAGCACTCCGGACTCCATTTTCCAAGGCCAAGCCCATCACGGGCGATCTCACAGGCTTCCACCCCACCCAACTCCTGGCCAAGGCCATGGACGGCGTGATTACAAAAGCCGGCATCGACCCCACCTTGGTAGAACAAGTGGTTGGAGGCTGTGTCACCCAGGCCGGTGAGCAAGCGGGCAACGTGACGCGCCACGCCTGGCTCTCTCGAAATCAAGGCTACGCCACGGGCGGCACGACCATCGACACCCAATGCGGTTCCGGCCAACAGGCCAACCACATCCTGTCGGCCTTCGTAAAAGCGGGAACCCTGGACGTCGGCATAGCCTGTGGCGTTGAAATGTTAAGCCACGTGGGTCTGGGGATGAACGTGATCAACGGCCCGGGCTTCTTCCTGCCCGCCGACTGGACTTGGGACTCTCAATTGGACCAGTTCAACGCGGCCGAACGCATCGCCAAAGACCGTGGCATCACCCGCGAAGAAACCGACCAGTTCGGGCTGCGCTCGCAGGAACTCGCGATCCGCGCCAACGACGAGGGCCGCTTCAAGAACGAGATTATTCCCGTCGAAGCCCCCATCCTCGGTGAGGACGGCAAGCCCACGGGTGAAACGCGGCTCATCGATAGCGACAACGGCCTCCGCAAAAGCAGCCTTGAAAGCCTCGCCGGACTGAAGACCGTCCGTGAAGGCGGCATTCACACCGCGGGAACCTCATCGCAACTCACAGACGGTGCCGCCGCGGTGCTGTGGATGAGCGCGGAGAAGGCAGTGGAACTCGGCCTCAAGCCACGCGCACGCATCATTCAAGACGTCGTGGTGGGAGCTGACCCCTATTACCTGTTAGAAGGCCCCATCGATGCCACCCGAGAGATCCTGCGCAAGACAGGCATGTCGCTGGGCGACATCGATCTGGTCGAAATCAACGAAGCCTTTGCATCTGTGGTGCTGTCGTGGGTCAAGGCCTTTGATGCGGACATCGACAAGGTCAACGTGAACGGTGGCGCCATCGCCTTGGGACACCCGCCGGGAGCCACGGGGTCGCGCCTGATCCTCACCGCCTTAAACGAGCTGGAGCGAAGCGATAAGAGCACGGCCTTGATCACCATGTGCTGTGGTGCTTCGGTAGGTACGGGAACGATCATCGAGCGCTTATAGCTGCGGCTT
>PIVT01000102.1 GCA_003353845.1 Pseudomonadota bacterium
CGTCGTATGGTCCGCCTTGTTCTCAAGTGCGCGAGGAGCTCCTTCTTCTTGAGCACACCTCGGGCCTGGATGAAGAGGCTTCGATAGATCGTCTCGTGAGAAATCTGCATATTCACATCACCAGGATACTCCTGCTTCAGCCATCCCGATATCTGTTCGGGCGACCATTCCAGGCGCAACTTCTTTACCACGATTCTTTGAAGCGGGCGGTTCGTTGCGAGTCGGCAAGGTTTTGGGCGCCTGGCGTAGGTCCAGGCCTCCTTGTCCGCTGCATCCGCTCGGTACGCTTCCCGGCCCCCGTGACGCGCGATCTCTCGGCTCACGGTAGACGGCGCTCGCTTGAGTGCGGAAGCAATCATTCGCATCGAATCACCTGCGGCGATGCCGCGCGAGATCTCCTCGCGTTCCCAGTGGCTGAGCACCAACGGGGATCTTCGGTGTGGGACTGGAACGAAACCTCCGGTCGCGGCCACAAAGGTGCGAACGTGGCAGCTTCGCCTGTCAAGCGCGCGACCGATCGTTCGAAGCGTCTTCCCGCGCTTCCATCCTTGCCAAATCTCCTCTTTTTCAAGATCCGAGAATCCAGGACGTCTTCTTCGAGCCATTTACATCATCTCCCTTATTCAAATAGTAGGGACGATCATGTTGCGTTGACCCATTGAATCTACCTCCTTTATGACAAATAGAGGTAACTGAGTCTCCATTCATCCGCTTGAAATCCGCCCTCCCCGCTCTATTCTCTTGGTTTGGGATCGGTTTCTGGCCTCTGGACACGCTCCGGCTATGGTGGCCGGACTTAACTGAAACAGTCTCCGGAGAACCCGGGGCGATTCAGTCTTTCAACGCTTGTGGTAGTGGAGTCCAAGCTCCGAGATGTATCCGTGACCCACCGTGCCTCGATTGATCTCAAGCCACTCTCTAAAAGGCGTCTTGCAGCGCGGAGGATCGTGAGAGATGAGGAGGTCATCGCGAAGCCCGATGATCTCTTCCCGCGTAATCAAAACATCGCGTACGATCCACCCGAGCACGCGCCCAAGGGCGTACCCGACTCTTGGCCCTACATGAACAATTTCCGAGCGCACACCGATCGTCTCTCGGATGAGCCTCACGAGTTCGAGATAGGTATAGGTTTCCGGCCCAACAGCATCCATCACGGTGTTCTCGCGTGAACTCCCCGCTTCGACCATGAGATCGGCAAGGTCTTCGACGAATACGGGCTGCATTCGATACTGGCCATCGCCGACAACGGCAAAGAGAGGAAGCCGTTTGAGCAACCAGCCGATGTTGTTGATGAGCAAGCCGCCAGCACCAAAGATGACGGTGGGGCGAATGATGGCATAGGACACACCCAATTGTTTTAGATCCTCTTCCAGCTCTCCCTTGCCGCGATAGTACGGCAGCGATGAACTCACCGATGGGTTGGCAATGCTGACGTGGACAATACGTTCGACACCAGCATCGCGAGCAGCACGGAACAGAACCTTCGTGTTCCGAACCGCTCGTTCATACGTGTTCTCTCCGTGATCAAAACGAACCCAGTATGTGTTGTAGAGCGTGTGGACTCCCTTGAGATTTTCAGTGAGAGCTTCAGGGTCTTCGAAGCAGTACGCTCGCGTGTCGATTTGGGCTGCCAACGAATGCTCCGGGCGTGGGTGTTGGGTGAGCGTTCGAAGCCCGTGCCCACGTTGAAGAAGGCGTTCTGCAACAAAGCTGCCAGTAAAGCTAAAAGCACCGGTAACGAGATCCGTTTGAGTCATATTTTCTCTCCTCATTTGTCTACTTTGTTTTACTCTATATTTCATACTTTCAGAATCTTTTGAACTATTGAGTCAAAAAAAGGGGGGGCTCGCTACTCCGTATCCCCCTTGGTCCCGCCGAACATCAGCATAAGCTGCTTCGCAGCAGCTTCGTTTCCCAGGAGCTGATCTGCGATTCCTTTCATCATTACGAGGAATTCCCGCATCTCGGCGAGACGGGTTGCTGCGGGCCCCTTCCCGTGCACCTGAGCCAGCACGTCCTGGAGCCCACGTATTGCAGGTTCGAAGTCACGTCGCTTTCGTTCATTCGCAATCGTGTATGCCATCGTCCAAATATCAGATTCAGTCTGAAAATAATCGCGTCGATCACCCGCCGCCTTACTCACGCGAGAAACGACACCCCAGCTGCGCAGCTCCTTGAGACACATACTCGCATTACCTCGGCTGATTCCGAGCCCGTCAGCAATGTCATCCAAACAAAGCACGTTGTCCGAAGCAATAAGCAAGGCATGGACCCGAGCCGTTGCTGCACTGAACCCCATCAGCGCTCCCATCACCCCCCAGGCCTCTACGAATTTGTCGACTTCACTCTTCTTCATGGCTTCTCTATTGTTCAGATGTTTCTGAAACTTTAGCATCTTTCTGCAATGCAGCAACCCCTATAGTAAACAGAGCTCCTTTATCCCCTTCGAAAAATGAAGGCATGAAGCGCTGGTTCACCAATTGCGAAAACACGGGAGGGTTCCGTCAAGACTGGCGATCTGCTCAAAAAAAATTTCAAAGAAGCGCCTTGAAAGCGGGGTTCAGACCGGAAGGATCGAAGAGATTCCTCTATAATTACCGCCTCAAAAACCTCGCAGGAAATGGAGCCAGGAATGATCGTCAAGCAATATATGAGCACCGATGTCGTCACCGCCAACCTCCACGACGGTTTGCGTCAGACCTTCTATCGCATGCGGGAGCATGACTTTCACCACATGCCGGTCATCGGAGAGGACGAACGTCTCGTCGGAATCATCAGTGATCGCGACCTCCGTCGGCCGGATTGGATCGACGATGAAGAAAACGTGGCCCACTACTACCTCTTGGACAACGCCCACAAAGTGGATAAGAGCATGACCCGCGACCCCTTCGTGGTCCACGCCGAAGACAATATCCAGAAGGCCGTTGAACTCATGATGGAACACAAATGCGGTGCGCTGCCGGTGGTGGACGACAATCGCAAGCTGGTGGGAATCATTTCATCCATCGATTGTCTGCGGGCCTTTCACGACCAGGATGTCTAAAGCTTCGGCGGAGACCTCGACGGACTAGCCAGTTCCGCTTTACTCGAGCTCCTTCTATATATACCTAAATTATTGGCCGAAGGTTTCCAGCGCGCGGCGAACCGTGTTTTGGTCAAGCTTGGCGCGGATTTTCAAATAGGCTCCCTTGGACGTGTATTCACTTCCGGCGAAGTCATCATCGCGGAAGCCGTCGAAGTTGTAGCCCAAACTGACCCACATGGAGCCCAGCAAGGAGCGGCCCACAGAGAATCCATAGGAAGTCTCGTAGTATTCAGTATCGAAGGTGTGATGTCCTTGGATGTGGCCCGAGATATCCCACTTGGGCGTGAAGTGGTAGCGCGTTTCAAACCCGAGGAGGCCGGTGACCGAGTCGTAGCGATCACCGTCCAGGGTATCTACAACGTACTTCATGCCCAGGTGTCCGGAGTATTGAATATCACGGTCGGGCTGGTAGTTGACTTTGAGATGGTTGATGAGTTTACGGGTTTCCGTATCCACCTCGACGCCAGAAATATCATGGTAGTCAAAGTCCATGCGATTCAACACAATCCACTTTGTATCCAGGGGTCGATGCGCGAGGCTCAAGCGCAACCTGGCTTCGGAGTCTTCTTGACCGTTTTCGAAATCGCTCGTGAAGAGTTCGAGCCGTGCGGCATGAGAAGTGTTTTCATCATGGTCGCGCAGCGTCGATAGGAAGAGGCCCCAGCGGTCTTCAGAATCCGCTCTTCGGTGTTCAACGCGTCCGGCGAAACCCGTGGTTCCCTTGTGATAGTTGGAGCCCAGGGAAATCGCCGTGAAGTCTTCCGATCGCGTACCCGAGACAAGGGGGACATCGCTATTAAAGGCGGGATAATCGTTGTTGCTCAGGTTCTGTGCCCGGTCAATGGATCCGTCGAAGCTCCAGTTGTCATTGAGACGGAAGGTCTGCGTGAGTCCGAGGTTGGCAAAGGTGCGACCGCCATTTTCTCTAGATTCGTCTGTCACTGACGTGTGTAAGTTACCTCCGGTCCACGGCTGGGCTTCGACACCTGCTCGCGTATTGCTAGCCGTATCTTTGTCACCGAAGGTGAGTTCCTGATGCGCGAAGACACTGACATTCTGGTGAATCTTGTAATCAATACCGGAAGTGAGTCGATCCACGTAATCGCCGTAGGGGTCTTCGTCCGCAAGGCTGACTTCGCCATTGGTGAAGAGGCTCAGGCGACCGTCGAAGAACCCGTAGCGTGCACCCGCTAGAAGCTGCGGGTTGGAAGTGTCATCGCTCTCCACGTAGCGACCTCCGAGATTGGCCTCCAGCTGGCCTTTCCGGTATTCGGCACCCATCTCCGCAATCTTGCGTTTGGCATCACTTTCGAGATTGGTGCTGTGCAAGAGTTCCAGGTCCAGCGTGATTTCCTCGGTCAGGGCGTGGCGGACATCCGCACCGTACTTGCGTGTCCCTGATTCGCTGCCGTTTTGTTGGCCCAAGCCGAAGTCTTTGCCTTCTTCACGGAAGTAGACTTCACCGAGTGTGTATTCACTGATGCGCTCCAACTCGACGATGACAGCATGGTCCTCGTCTTTATCGCCGTAGATCTCACGCTGGGATCCGGCGAGTTCGACGGTGAGCGTGGTCACTTCGTCAAGGTACAATTCGGCATCAATGGCCACGAGGTCGCCGTCAGCTTCACCTTCCTCTTCATGAATAAACGTTGTCCCGACTTCGAGGTCGCCATCGAGCATGCGCACAGCGACGCGGCCACCCGCAGTAATGTCTTCAAAGTCATCTGCTTCAATTTCATAGCGCGCAACGATGTACACAGGGTTGAAATCCTCGTCTCGACTGGGGATGGGTCGTCGGAAGAAAATCGTTCCATCGCGATAGTCGATGTTGTAGTCAATATGCGAGCTGAGAGGTTCTTCCTTGAGGATGACTTCGCTGCGGAACCGATCCCGTACCTGAATCACAATTTCATCACTGTTGAGGATGATGGGGTTGCGGCTCAAGTGATAGAGGCCCGAAGTGCCATCGCCGCGGATCTCATCCTTGATGAAGACTTGATCGGTATCACTGGCAAAGGCGTTTACGCGAAGTTTGTCGCCGTAGTATTCGGTCTTCAAACCCGTCAGCGCGCGCTGGTATCGACCCAACTCTGTTTCGCTGAGTCCGGTGACGTGGTCTCCGTAAAGTGCGTAGAACTTCTCTCGCTCCAACTTGACGTAGAGCTTGTCGGTGCTGGCCGCGTCAAAGCCCTGTGTTGCATTGTCACCGTAGAGCGTAAAGTACTCGTCCGGATCGATGACTTGAGTCAAACGTCGGCCAATCTCGCTATCTTCCTTCTCACTGTCGTAGGCGAGTGTGAGCAGGAAGTCTCCCTTGACACGACCCTTGGCGAAGAAGGCCACTCGGCCTTCCTGGTAGGTGTCATCATCAAGATCAGCGGCTTTGATATGAGCCTCGTCACCCGACACGTTTTCGCCGGAGATCGTGGCATTGGCCAGAGCCACCAGAATCCAGTCACGATCACCGGGGGATAGCCAGGTCTCGATTTCCTCGTCGATGTCATTGGCGAAGCGGAAGCCGACCTTGGCCTTACCAACGATATTGGTTGGATGAAGTTGCAGAAGCGCGATGCCGTCCTTGCCCACGACGTAGCTCGCTGGGTCTTCTTCGAGTTTTTCCAGTACCGGATTTCGCAAGCGATCTACAATTTCCAAACTCTGGTGTGGGGGTGCGACGTAGAAGAAGCCGCTGACCCCTTCGCGCACCAGCTCGCCACTCTTGTCGCGCAGCCGAATGGCCAACACGGGAACTGTGCGCCCGTCGGCCACCAGGAGAGATTGCTCTTCGACGAGTTCTGCACTGGCGGGCGTGCCGGTAAAGACGGTCGTGCGCTGGATGCGACCGGTTTCGTTTCCGTCTTCATCTTCGAAGATCGCCACCAAAGAGTTGGGTCCGTCGAATATCTGCACGCCGCGCCAGCGCGTAAGGGCGAGGCGTTTCGTCTCATCCGTAAGAGTACCTTCCAGGCTGAGCGGGCTAACGGGAACACCATTCACCAGGACGCGAACCCTTTCGCCGGGTGGATGCATGACACCGATCTTGAGGGATGGGATCTTGGGGATGAAGTCGCCAGCGGGGTACACCCAATCGCGCCTCATCTCTTGTTGTGCCAGCCAGCCTTGATCGAATTGATCTTCGAAGCGGACGAGAGCAGCCTCAGCCTTCTCCTTGGTTTCGTCTTCGAGTACAGGAGCCTCAAAGGGTTTGGCCAAGACGGCAATGGATTGAATCTCGCTGCTGAATTCGTGCTCCGCTTCCGAAGCGGCGAGTACAGTTTCGACAGGCGGCAGGCGCAGCGTTTCGCCACCGGGCCCCTTGGCCACGAGGACTGCACGCGTAATGACTTCGGGTCCTTCATTGGGATCACTGACATCGCGGGTAGTAAAGCGAAGGACGTGGGAAGTGTCTGCTTCCAATGCGGGCAAGCGAATGACCAGCGTGCCTTCATTGTCCTGCGCATCAATGGGTTGATCATCAAAGCGCACACTGCCTCCGTCGAGATGAGTTCCCTCGGCCAGCGACACGATGACGTTCGGTTTGGTGACGGGATA
This sequence comes from Pseudomonadota bacterium, assembly GCA_003353845.1. Lineage (GTDB taxonomy): Bacteria > Myxococcota_A > UBA9160 > UBA9160 > JADFDR01 > GLO-12. The sequence continues at coordinate 6,638 of PIVT01000102.1, forward strand.
GGATCCCACGGTGAGTTCCACGCGTTGCTCAATTCCCTCGCTCGTTCGCCGGGTGCTTAAACGTTGTGTGAGTTCGCTTTGCTTTCGTTGGACGCGGAAGTCCGTTCGCCAGATGCCTCCGCGTTGGGCGTCAACGAATTGCGAGAGCGGTTGATTGGCGAAGACCGACGGATCGCCGCAGGTAATGGCTTCGTAGCCTTCGGGTAGATGCATGGGGTCCATTTGGACAACGTGGACGCCAGGTAGGATGCCTTCGAAGTGGAATAGACCGTTTTCATCTGTCAGGGCATAGCGTCCATCTTCCATATACACTTGCACGCCAGGGATGCCCTGGTGAGGATCATCGATGGCGTCCTCACAGCTGTCCACCATGACTCGTCCCATGATGATGACATGTTCAGTGAGACCATCTTCGTTCACGTAAACCTTGGCTTCTGCCAGATTGGAGACGACATCGCCGTCGGCAATGGCCACGGCGGTATTGATTGCATAGCCAGGCTTGGCAATGGGAATCACGGCAGTGACATATTGTATTCGAACACTCTCGCCAGCAGCTAGATCACCCAATTGGAAGGTGAGTTGGAGTGCGTTATCGGAAACCTCTGGGGTGATGGGCGTTCCATCATCCAGTTTTGCGGAACCGGGTTCATAGCGGAAGCCCACGGGTAGTGTGTCCGTGAGGACTACGTTTGCGGCGTAGGCACTTCCTGGATCATTGGAGACATCGATGCGGTATTGCACGAACTCACCCACCTCAACGTCCGTCTTATTGGCGTTCTTCTGAACGAACAGACCTTCGAGGTTGGGGTCCAGGGGCAGGTCGAGGCGCATGGCCGGACCTGTGGGCAGATTGAAATTCTCGCCGCGCGAGCCTGGAACGATGGCATAGGGCGCACCGGGCAGGCTTTGGAGTTGGGCTGTCGGCACCGTTGACGGTGTGCGATAGCCAATGGGTGGCACGACTTCGATTCGATAGTCGCCGGGTAGCACGTGGGGGAAGCGGTATTGCCCTGGCGGGAAGTTGTAAATCCCACCGCTGCTATCCGTTGCGCTGCCACCTGATGTGACTGTGGCCGGGTAGAGGCTTACGCCGTCGTCACCGTACACGGTGGCCGGTAGGCCTGTGCTGGTGTTGATCAGTGTCACCTCGGCACCGTCGATGGCATCGCCGGTACTGCTGTCGAAGACCACGCCGAAGGGGTCTACCAACGCCGTCGACATTGAAGTGTCGCCGGGATCGCTGGGGTCGACATATGTGGCTCGTATTTCCATGTCCACATCGGCCGTGAGTTGGCAGTCTCCACTCACCGGAGGTGGTGAAGCCAGCATGATGGGACCCAAGAAGATACCGGTATCCAAACCGGTCTCTATCAGGATCAAGGTCTCGGCGTCTCCCGTGGCGGGCACGGTTACGCGGAGGGTGATGCTCTCTGCCGTGGCGGGATCCAGATTCTGATCCAAGTCCGTCAATTGAAGGAAGACGGGTTCGCCGGTGCGGAAGAGGTCGTTGGGGTAGAGATCGACAGGACTGCTCAAATTAATGGGTGTTCCGCCGGAATCTGTAACTGGGGGCATCGGTACGAAGGGTCCTGAAGAAGCACCTGACGTACTGCATTGTTGTCCCGGTTCGATGTTGGTTGGAGTTCCTGGCCCCGGTACGTACTGATAGAACTCGACATCGGAGGGAGTGCGTTGAACCACAGTCGTTGTGATGACTGTGTTGGACGGAACCGTTGTTGGCGTCCCGCCTTGCGTAAAGGTCGCCTCTGCCGTGTTGAGGATATCCGTGCCTGGCGGCACCGCCGAAGCGGGCGCCGCCAGACACGTCATCGCAAGCACAAAGCAGAGAAGCAGGGAAAGGAGTTCCCTACGTCTTTCCCGACCCATTCCGCGCACGCAGCTCTCCCGTACTCCAACCCCAATGGGCTTGAAGCTCGGGCAGCTACGGCTGCGCGAGGTAGGTCGGATCCAGGTCATGATTCGTTACTGAATCTCGACTCGGAAGATGACCTCAACGTAGTCACCCGGTGTCAACGTGAACCCTGACACCTCGACCACGTTGGTTTCACCCGGTCCAGAACCATCGAACCAACCTGCATCAGCGTCACCATCGGTATTGGTGACATCGACAGCAGCTCCGCCGTTGATGTTGTACTGGATACCAACACCTGCTCCGAAGGTGGCGGTCTCGAAGGCGATCTCATTGTTGGTGATTTCGGTATCGAGACTATCGGTGATGACAAGATTGTCTGCGTCTTCCGTTGCACCTGCGTCGTTGGTCACTCGAATGGTGTATTCGACGATGGCACCCGGAATGGCTTTGGCATCGGCCGAAGTACCGTTGACGGGATCGCTGATGACGTCGGACGTCTTCATGACTTCGAGGTCTGCCGAGAGCACGCGGTAAGCGTGGTCATCGCTGAACGTACCTGTCACGCTCACACCATTGAGTACATCAAACACGATCTGGTTGGATCCCACACCATTGACGATGTCCACATTGCCTTCGTCATCGGAAGTGATGTCGGCTCCTTGTCCACCCGTGGCTCCACCATTGCCCGCCGCAACTTGCGCCGTCAGGGTCTGGCCCGAGATGTCCCCGCCCGTCTGCGTGGAAGGGATATCCATGAAGACGTAGACCTGCGTGGTCGCATCTTCAGGCAGTTCATCAATGTAGGTAGCCGTGTCTTGAGCGAGCTGGTAACCCGGCGTCGCACCACTTTCTACAAAGATTGCTGCAGG
>PIVT01000242.1 GCA_003353845.1 Pseudomonadota bacterium
GATCACTTCATTTAGGATCGCCACCGCATCCGGGTGACAGGTATCTCGACGCTCGCAGGACGTCTGACCGTAATGGTATGAGGGAAGTGTCATCCGCCGGAATCCAGGACCTTGCTTTTTATCAGCATCCATCCGCCGGTAGCGAAGGCTGATAACAAGGACCCCCAAACCACAAGGAAGACCATCTTTTCGCCTGCCGCTGAGAATCGCTCCGACCGGAGCCTGGTCCTTCGAAGGAGGTTGAAGTCTTTCCGAACCTCGATGACTTCCTTCGGGTCTCCAAGATCCGATCCGACAGCATCCCCAAGGTACCGAAAGATGTCCTTCCGTTGGTCGGCAAGCGCCCTCTCGAAATGATCCCTCTGGGCTTTAAGATCACTCCCAACATGCTCACGATGCTGTTGAAGCTCACCCTCAAAATGATCCCGCTGTTCCTTCAATTCTTCGCGAAGGATGTCTCTAAACCTGGATTCATCCATTGCTCAGCCTCCGATACGCATAGAGACTGGGCAGGAAATCCAGGCCCTTGGGCTGCCATTTGTCCCCCAACTTCTTCAAGATCGGAGATAACGCCGTGACGCACCTGCAACGAATATAAAGAGACGTCCAGCACCTTGCTGGAACATCCTTCAGGTCCTTCATGGTGGCCTCGATCTCCGGTGTCGTCTTGACCCCGGTATCAACCAACAGGAACCGCTCATCGTTGGGTTTGATATCCAGCAACTGAAGACCTTTCCTTGACCTTCGAAACCCGAGCCATTGACCGTTTGCGTAGACACCCATGGAGGCGAACGGGTACCCGATCAACGTGACCAATACCTCAAAATACGTCTGCGGTCGGTAAAACACAAGCATAACGTTTGTAAAATCGTTCACATGCGTTTGAGGCTCAAGGGTTTTTCGGTACAAGGCCCAGCGGAAGCCGAGGGTAAAGGCCCCGAATTCAATCAGCCCGTAGGTGTTGGCATACCAGCTCGGTAGGAACCAGTCGGTCGCCAACTCAAAGACCGCGTAGACCAGGGCCAAAGCCCAGAGTGAGCGGAGGCCGACGGACTTCTTGTCTGTGAGCCTGAAGAGCAGGAAGAACATCAACGCCCCGCAGGCCTGAACCTGGTTCCAAGCCATCCAGTCGGACATCCCGAAGACCTGCGACGCGGGGAGCGCGTACAGAATAACCGCGATTATGGATAGGACGGCAATCATCCGGAGGACGTGGGCTTAACCGGCGGAACGATCTGCTCGCGTGGACGCGTGAACGTCTTCCGCGCGGATGCAGGCCTGCGCATGGACATCTTTCGTCCGGTTCCCGACTTCGCGAACCGTCCGTTTTTGTCTCGATTGACCATGCGCTTCTTAGCCATTAGGGATCGGGCTCCGTCTCTGGCTCTGGCTCTGGCTCCGTCTCCGACTCCGGAGGCTCAAGAAGCACCAAGAGCCCATCTTCAACGAATTGCATAATTCGGCGATAGTCGTAGTTCCCCTCTTTCGCAGGGACATGATGAACAAGTCCATTTGTCATCACAACAACGATCATGTGCAACTTGTCTGTGCTGCCGATGTAATATTGCTTTGTTGCTGTTACGATGTCTACTAGCCTATGGATAGCTGATGTCATTTTAAAACTCCGCTTCTCTGGTTTGGTGGATACCACACAGCGCGGTGTATTGCCAGTTAGCATTATGATTTGACTGTATACCTACACTGTTTGGCGATGATGCAATGATAGTTGTTAGAGTAGCATTCGTATTCTCTGAAATGTTCCTGGCGTACGCATTCGCACTCACTGGGTTAAATGTGATGAAAGTAGGGGTTTCCCGCATTGCCGGGAAAGTTTGAAAGTACGGAACCGTGTTTGTAGAGCTAGTCAACGGATGAAATGCGATCATCCCATCTGCTCCGGCCCCCGTCGCGGGAGTAGTGTAATACGGGAATGTTTTTTGATAATAGCGCAGTGCTTTGTCCAACTCGACAGCAAATGGATCAATCCCGAATGTAGTTGCGGACGACCCTGGCTCCAGTTTAACCGCTGTTATCCTGAAGTCGTTTGACGAGCTAGACATGCCATTTGCTTGATCGCTATCGGAAAGTGAATCCGATGAAGCCCAAGCGTTTGCTGTTCCATAGAAATCCGATCCGGCAGCCAAGACTATTTGAAGGCGTAACCCCATCCCGTTCGTTGCCCCAACCCAATTTCCAGCTGTGTCTCCAGGAAGGGGAATTGTCTTTTTCTCCCCAGTATTTGAAGAGACTATGGTGAAGATCGCGGGATAGGTTCGG
>PIVT01000775.1 GCA_003353845.1 Pseudomonadota bacterium
ATTTCCTAATGCTGGGGACACTTGTAGTAGGTGTCATCAACAATAGAAAGATAGAAGGTAACCTGCATATTTCCTGACACGAACAGTGCGTGAGTTAGGTCCAACCTGAAAATGTTGGTATTTTCCGAAAAAGTTTTGACTTTCAGGCCAATTTTCACCAAGAAGGAGTGGTCAGATCGCCTTAAAAAGGTCACTTTTCCTGAATTTTCTTTCAATTACCTTTCCAAAAATCGAAACCGCATCATTTTTCACCACGCGGTTCTATGAGAAAACTGCATTTTAATTCGGGACCCCCTATTTCGGACTCCTTTTCCAAAAGCTTCAGCGGTTAAAGGGTTAAAGTTGGAAATACAGGGCAGCCCAAGGTACCACTTTTGGAGCCTATTCAGAGTCCAAGTGCATGTTTTGGTGTTTATATGGCATTATACACTATTTTTAGATTTTGCCCCCCTCCCCTATTAACCCTTTGACCGCGGCACCCGTGTATACACGGGTGCAGGGGGTTAACCATATGTAGGGGGTGCCAGTGGTACCACCAGTGTCCATGGGTCAG